>NZ_JAWDJI010000042.1:0-12469 GCF_032465655.1 Paenibacillus sp. 3LSP
TTCGATGTGAGTGAACCGATGCCTCTTTAGTAACATTTTAACTGAGTGATCGCGACAACTATACATGAAAATGATTTTTTTGTATAATGATGCAGTTTAAATGATCCAATAGACAAGCAATCAATGGTGGGAGGGGAACGAAGTGTCGGCTGCAACAATTATTCATGTCGAGAATGAGGAGCAATTACAGAAATGTCTGGACATCCGCAAAGAGGTGTTCGTCGAGGAACAGAAGGTCCCCGTTGAATTGGAAATTGACGAGTATGATCAGATTGGCCCGGATGTGCATCATGTGCTGATCGAATTGGAAGGGGACTATGTTGCGACAGGCAGATTGATTTACTATAAAGACAATGCCGCCAAAATGCAGCGGATCGCTGTACGTGCGCCCTACCGCTCGAAAGGCGTGGGCAAAATCCTGCTGCTCGCCTTGGAGGAGTTGGCTCGGGAGCTGGGGCTGACGAAATCGGTGCTGGATGCCCAATGTCAAGCCGAAGGGTTCTATGCCAAACTTGGCTATGAGACAATCTCGACCGAACCGTTTGATGATGCCGGTATTCCGCACGTCCGGATGGTGAAATCGTTGAAGTCGTAAAGCTCATAGCTTTTGAGGTTTCAGGGCAAGCTAGATCTAACTTAATGAAGAGGAGATGAGCTAGCCGATGGCCCTGAATACCAGAGAAACGTTTATTGCCGTACGGAAGAACGGCGACGGGGATTTGGTCGCGTTTAAGACGTCCAGCGGCCGCGTGCTGGATTACCAGCAAGCCCTGCAGGAAGTGAAGGCAGGTGCGATCGCCGGCGCTAACGTGTTCAAGGGACGGGACGGAGAGATGTATATCCGCGGCGATGCGGATGGAGATCCGTCCAACAACTTGGATAATTTGCCTAGCTTCGAATAACGTTGATCCATATCTATATTAAAAAAAGAACCTTGCAGGCCATCATGCCCGCAGGGTTCTTTTGGTTACAGCGTATAGACTTCGTGCTGGCGCAGAAAGTCCATGTTGCCCGTAGCGCCTCGGAAGGATTCCATATCATCGCTATAATGCATTAGCAGAATTTGACTTTGGATGTCGGTTGGCAGGGACAATAGCTCCTGCAGCGTCGTATGTACTTCGCCCTTTCCGGTCAGTTGGACCTCATGGAAGATACGACGGCACCCTCGTTCACGCACAAGCTCCGTCAAGAGCTCCGGCTTGAACGTCATATCCGCACTGTAAAAAATCTCGTCATTAATATAAAGCGAATAGCTGGGTTTACCCGGGATATGCGGCGTTCGGATGAGCTCCACTTTTAACTCAGGTGCAAGCTGCGAGGGCTCGCGTTCTTTTAATAGACGTACGTCAAAAACATCGCTTAGGGAGTGAATGACACCGTCCTGGCTTAGCCCGCCTTTCAGTGTATTTTCCCAGAGCGGTTCCACCAAATTCTCAGCAATATACAGGATCGGTTTCCGTCCAGAACCAAATTTCCGGCGGAACGCCAGCTCTTCCAAGCCGCCAACATGATCGCCATGGATATGGGTAATCAGCACGGCATCGATCTCTTCTACCGACTTGCCGATCGTGTGCAGCGCCAGGGGGGCGGTGATTCCGCAGTCGATGAGCAGGGTGAAGTCACCGGCATAGAGGAGCGCGTTGTTATTAAAATATTTTTTGGCAAACGCTCCGCCTGTCCCCAGCATTTGGAGTTGTAAAGCCATCAGGATTCCCCCTTAGGTCAAGTATGGATCACCTCTTAAATGTACACAATTTCCAGTCGAAACAAAAGCTCGGGCTCCCTCATTAAAAAAATACCGTCATTTCCCATCATCACCGCAACTTGAACGGAGGCAGGGAGTATAACTATACATCAACAGGAATCAAATGGAGGGTCAACATTCATGAAATGGAGAAGAGTTGCATTACTGGTGGTGGCATTCTCTCTTATGGGGGGTTCCCTGCTGTTTGCTGACGCTGCTAGCACCAAGGTAAAACTGATGCTGAACGGCCGCGAACTGGAAGACGGCGGATATATTATAGATGGCAAAACTTATGTCCCCGTACGCAATCTCGAAGGTTTAGTTGAATTTAATGACAGCACCAAGACGGTGAATTATTATAAACCCAACGTCCATATGTTTCTATTCGCAGATGACAATGTGTTCGGCGATGTGAAGAAGACGGGGAAGCTGAAGTTTAATGTGTTCTCACAAATTGATAATTTACGCACGAGCATCTCTGCAGTGCGGGTGTCCATCACGGCCCCGGACGGGACGTCCAAGGAAATCCAGACGGATGATATCAAAGAGCAGCGCGATAATTTCTGGTTCCGGACCAAGGACTACACGTATGATTTCAAGACACCGGGCCGCTATATCGTAGGGTTCTACATGCAACCGTCCAACGGATCAGATTTCGTGCTCGTTGCCGAGAAGAGCATTAACGTTCTGAAATAAACGATAAACAGAGCACAACGCGGGTAATCGCCGCGAAAATTGACCTGTCCCCACCAAAAGTGTTACGATACGGGGGGAACGAAGCGGGAGACCCTTCTTCAGTCCATTAAAACATACTTAAAGTGAGGTAATTTCATGAGCGACCACAATCACGAACACGGCGAAGCATGCGGCTGCGGCCACGATCATGACCATGATCATGAGCATGAAGAGTTTGTGTTGACGCTGACCGACGAAGAAGGGAACGACGTAGAGATGGTTCTTGTTGAGACGTTCGACGTTGGCGAGAAAGTGTACGCATTGCTGCTCGAACGCAACAATCCGGAAGCGGACGGCATCATTCTCCGCATGGAAGAAGAGAACGAGGAAATGGTGCTTTACAATATCGAAGACGAACAGGAATGGAAACAGGTAGAAGAAGCTTACAACGAGCTTGTCGCCCAAATGGATGAAGCCTAATTTGCGGCGGATCACCTGGTATAGAAGCTAAGAGCTCCCCGGAAGCGGGGGGCTTTTTGGTTTGCAGTAAAAAAGAGCAGGAGGCGGGACAAACATATCCCTCTCCTGCTCTTGTTAAATTAAAAAATCGGATCCGCTTCAACAATCACCTTAACCTTGTCGATATATCGATCCTCCGGCCCTTTCACCGGCAAGCCGACCTCGACATGATCGAGAATATAGTCGATGTTGTCCTGGGAAATGACTTCACCCGGAAGCAAAATCGGAATCCCCGGCGGGTACACATAAATAAATTCGGCAATGATCCGGCCAGCCGATTCCTTAAACGGAATGACCTCGGTATCTGCATAGAACGCATCCCGCGGAATCAGCGATAA
The DNA here is from genome assembly GCF_032465655.1 of Paenibacillus sp. 3LSP. Lineage (NCBI taxonomy): Bacteria > Bacillati > Bacillota > Bacilli > Caryophanales > Paenibacillaceae > Paenibacillus > Paenibacillus sp. 3LSP. The sequence continues at coordinate 3,277 of NZ_JAWDJI010000042.1, forward strand.
ATGCGGGATTTCCGGAACCTTGACGATCAGCTCATTTGCGTTATTTTCCTTATAATAGGTTTTAGAAAGCTCCCGCAGCGCGGTCAGCAAAATATCGGCCGTCTCCTGCGTATCCCCTGGCGTGATCAGGCACAGAATGTTGTACATGTCGCTAAGCTCTACTTCGATGTTATAGTGCTCGCGCAGCCAATTTTCCGTCTCATACCCGGTAATCCCCAAATGGCGAACGTGGATCGTCAGTTTGGTAGGATCATGGTCATACGTGGCTTCTCCGCCTAAAATCTCCCGCCCGAAGCAGTACAAGCCTTCGATTTGGTTAATTTCCGACCGAACATATTCGGCTAGTTCCATCGCCCGTTCGGCCATTTCTCGTCCGTGCAGCGCCAAATTGCGGCGTGCGGTATCCAGGGAAGCCAGGAGCAGATAGGAGGTGGACGTCGTCGTTAACATACTGATGATCGTTTGCACACGCTGCGGATTGACGTATCCGTTCTTCGTGTTCAAATTCAGAATCGAGCTTTGCGTCATCGAGCCGCCCAGCTTATGCACGCTGGTTGCCGCCATATCGGCGCCTGCTTGCATTGCAGACATCGGCAGCTTCTCATGGAAATGAATATGGACCCCATGCGCTTCATCTACCAGCACGGGAACATGGTAGCTGTGGGCTAGATCCACGATTTCCTTCAGGTTGGCGCATACGCCGAAGTACGTTGGGTTAATGACCACCACCGCTTTGGCGTCGGGATGACGCTGCAACGCGCGGCGAACCGAAGACGTTGTGATTCCGTGGTCAATGCCCAAATTCGGGTCTTGCGCCGGCGAGACAAACACCGGCTTCGCTCCGGCGAATATAATGGCCGACATTACGGATTTATGAATATTTCTCGGGACGATTATTTTATCCCCCGGAGAACAAACAGATAGAATCATGGTCATGATGGCTCCGCTGGTCCCTTGCACCGAGAAGAAGGTGTAGTCCGCGCCAAAGGCGTCGGCAGCCAGCTTCTGCGCCTCTTGAATGACGCCGGTTGGCTGGTGCAAGTCATCTAACGGGGCGATGTTAATCAAGTCGATAGACAAGGCGTTATCGCCGATGAACTCTCGGAATTCTTTATCGGTGCCGAGCCCTTTCTTGTGCCCAGGAATGTGAAACTGAACGGGATTGCCGGCCGCATGCTTTTTGAGAGCAGTGAAGAGCGGCGTGCTTTGATGATCCATACGGGCCATCCCTGCCTTTCGTCTACATAATTTTCAAACAAGCTAGAGTATAGCAAAATGCGCCCGGAATGCAAGCAAAAACCGCTGCTTTTTACATAAAATTGACGGAATATGGGTTAAATTGCCGACAAAAAAGGACAAAATGAAAGAGTATCGGTGATCGGAAACCAGGAGAGGGGGCTTTTTCGTGGAACTGACAAGCAGCATGGCAAGGAAAAAACTGCTGAATCCCACGTTCGCCAGCCTGTGGCTGATTATGTTTTTGGTGGAGTTCGTGAAGGGGGCACTGATCGTATCCATCCTGCCGGTTTACATGGGGGATGTGCTGAAGCTGAGTGCGTTTGCGATCGGGTTGTCGTTTTCGATGCAGTATATCGGGGATAATTTGTTCCGCAGCCCGGCGGGCTGGTTGATTGAGCGGATTGGTTTTCGCCGGACGATGAGCCTGGGGCTGACCATCACTCTGGGTGCCGTTGCGATGATCGCGTTCCTTCCCTCTATGGGGTTTCTCGTGCTGGGCTGCGCGCTCCTTGGTATCGGGACAGCACCGCTCTGGCCCTGTGTTTTAATGGGCATCACTGCGGTAACGGAAGAGAATAACAACTTCGCGACAGCGATGGGGGTCATCCAAATTTCCAGCCTTGGCGGAACCGGGTTGGGGCCGGTTCTGATTAACTTTTTCCTAAATGATTCGTATCAGCCGATCTTTTGGTTCTTGCTCGGATGTCTTATGCTGGTCTTGCTGGTATCGTTGATGTTGCCAGGCAAAAAAGGCGGCTCCACCGCCGCGGGCTCGTCCAAAGCCGCCGTTCCCGCACATTCGCCCTCCGCCAAGATCGGAGGGATGTGGCGTCAACTGTGTGCTTCAATTCACCATATCCGCACGCAGTTGGACGTCAGCCCGTTGTTATATCCGGCGCTGTTCCTGCAATCCTTCGCCGTCGGGCTGCTGACGCCGGTCATCACGCTGTATGTCCGGACGGAGCTGGGCCTGTCGCCGGAGACGTTCAGCGCCATGCTCGTGATCGGCGGCGGGATCACCGTCTTGGGGCTAATTCCCGTCGGCAAGCTGGTCGATCAGCTGGGGACGCGTTGGTTCCTGCATATCGGCTTCGCTCTGGCGGCGCTCTCGATCGGCCTGTTTGCGATGACGCGGGAGGTCGCCCTGGTCTGGTCGTTTGTGATCCTGATCGGATGCAGCTATGCGTTAATTCTCCCGACCTGGAATACGATGATCGCGCAAATGATCCCAAGCGGGGAGAAGGGAACGATTTGGGGCCTGTTTCTCACGATCCAAGGCTCCGGCATGGTTGTAGGACCGATCATCTCCGGCAAAATGTGGGACCTGCTTGGCCCAGCTGCCCCGTTTTTGACCAGCGCAGTCACGATGGCGTTGCTTTTCTTCCTGCACCTTGGCCTTGTCCGTACACAAAAAGCCTCCCCCAACCCATAAGGTCAGGGAGGCTTGAAGTGCTGGCCAGAAGGCAGGCCATCCATGGGTATAACGGACCGTAGTGACCTTATTGGTCGATTTCCCGGTCATTTCCCGCTGTAACGGACATCAGGGGCTTTATTTACCAATAGGGGCAACGGGCTCGCCGCTTATTCCATAAGTAAGGTCTTCTCAGTCCGTTAGCCAACAGGAGGTCGCTTAGGAAAGTCCCTAGCGTCTCTGGTGTCCGTTAGACCGCTTCTGCGTCATGCTTAAAACGCGCCTTTATACAATGGCAACAGCGTTTGGAACGTCTCTTCCACTGTGCGGATCAGCTTGGTTCCGTCGGATACGATCGGGTCGTTCCGCTCCAGCCGCAGTCCGCACAGGGCTTCGGACTTCTTAATCGTCTTCAGCTTCTCGGCCCAGGCCTTCAGCTGCTTGGCATCCGCTTCCCGGTGCGGTGTGCCGTCCGGGCTCATATGATCCAGGGACCAGTAGAACCCGTCTGGGATCGTCTTCTTGATTTGCGCCGCATGCTTGTCCAAATAATTGGCAAACACGGCCTTATTGGGGCTCTCGTAAATGACGGCGAAGATGATAAACAGGTGCGTGGAGAACATCCCGACCTGAAAATGCGGCAACGCCTTATACCCGCGCTTGCTGGCCGCCCAAGCGACCCATGTGTCATTCGGCGGGTTCACCGTCCGGCGCGCATGCTTGGCCACATGCGGGAACATCTCTTCTCCGCATAAAGCGGACAGGTACGGGGCCATCTCCGCACCCAGCGTCTCCAATTTAGGTCTAATGTGACTTATGATCGCTTCCATTCGGGACTCCAGCCCCGGAACGGTAAGCGCGTCGAAATCTTGTGTCGTAAAACCTTCAAAGGCCATCGTGTAGTACCTCCAACTTTCGGCATGGATCTCATTTCGTTCGATGTGCAACGGTACTAGTATAACATATTTTCCGCGGCAACTCCGGCCGGAACGGGCCAAAAATAATCAATAAACCAAGTTCCATTACATAAGATGGAGTATAAGATATGGTAAACCGTTAGGAGGGAGTGCCGTGAACAAAAGTTACGAAGTGGAATACTGCAACCTGGAACTCCGATTCGACCGCCGGCACATACAGCAATTGATTCGCGACTTGATCCAAGACGGGTATTCTTTATATTGGAGCGAAAACGAATCGCTCTTCATCATCTCCGTTCGCACTGGACGCAAGCTGACTAAGCTGCGGTTTCAGCGTCTCGCCAAAGGATACAAGCTGGTAGGCGACTACGTCATCCGCGATGCCAAGCTGGCGGAATGGCTGGAGAAGCTGATCGGCGATCTGCGCGGTCATGCGGTGGTCAAACGGATAAGGGATCGTCAGATCCTGGTCGAGAACATTTTATTCGGAGAAGTGATCCGCCTGGTGGAAATCTCGGGGATGGAGCATCGGGTTATTTTTCAAAAAGGACCCATTGTCGACATGGCGCAAATGGTTGAGATGTTCGCATCCGAAGCGGCAGAGGAACGGTTGGCACAACTGCAGAAGGAGCTGGATGCCGAGCTTGAGCGGTTGTTCGAGGCCATCCAACAGGGGGATGCCGAAGCCTCGGAAGCCTGCAAAGAGCGGCTGCGCAAGCTGAGAATGGAACTCATGCAGCTTGAATGGTAATGATGGATATGGCTCATCCTAAAGGAGTGAGTACCCGCCTCCTGCCGAACTACACACAACCTGAAATCGAAAGGCAAGCCCTTGGCTCCCACGGCGTTGGGGGTTGTTTTTTGGGCTTACGGCCAGGGTTCACTTCTGTACACAAAAGAGTTAAAATGATAATATTGATAAAAATAGTGTGCAAAGGATGGAGACCATGTCAAAACAACAAATCGGCGTCATCGGCTTGGCCGTCATGGGCAAGAATTTGGCCCTGAATATTGAAAGCCGGGGCTTTACTGTGTCCGTATATAATCGTTCCCCTGAGAAAACGCATGATCTGCTGAACAACGAAGGCAAAGGGAAAAACCTCGTCGGCACGTTTTCTGTTGAAGAGTTCGTGAACTCGCTGGAATCGCCGCGTAAAATTTTAATTATGGTACAAGCTGGCCCGGCGACTGATGCTACGATTGAACAGTTGCTGCCTTACCTGGATCAAGGTGACATCATCATCGACGGAGGCAATGCGCACTTCCCTGATACGCAACGCCGCAGCAAAGAGCTGGAAGCCAAAGGATTCCGCTTTATTGGCACCGGGGTATCCGGCGGTGAAGAGGGCGCTTTGAAAGGGCCTGCGATCATGCCAGGTGGACAAGAATCCGCTTATAAGCTGGTTGAACCGATTTTGACGGCGATTTCTGCCAAAGTAAACGGTGATCCTTGCTGTACATATATTGGTCCGGACGGAGCTGGCCATTACGTAAAAATGGTGCATAACGGCATTGAATATGGCGATATGCAGCTGATCTGCGAAGCTTATCATCTGCTGAAAGACGTGCTGGGCGTGGATGCCAAGGAACTGCACGAGATTTTCAGCGAATGGAACAAAGGCGAGCTGGACAGCTATCTGATCGAAATTACTGCCGACATCTTCTCTCAATACGATGAAGAGACCGGCAAACCGATGGTTGACGTCATTCTGGACGCTGCCGGCCAAAAAGGGACGGGGAAATGGACAAGCCAAAGCGCTCTCGACCTTGGCGTGCCGCTGTCCATGATCACGGAATCGGTATTCTCCCGTTTCCTCTCGGCGATGAAAGAAGAGCGCGTAGCCGCCAGCAAAATCCTGAGCGGACCAGCAAAACAACCGTTCAGCGGCGACAAGAAGGAATTTATCGAGAACGTGCGTAAAGCGCTGTTCGCGTCGAAGATCGTTTCGTATGCTCAAGGGTTTGCCCAAATGCGTGCGGCTTCCGAAGAGTACGGCTGGGATTTGAAATACGGCAACATCGCCATGATCTTCCGCGGCGGCTGCATCATTCGCTCCCAGTTCCTGCATAACATCAAGGAAGCGTATGACCGTGACCCTGCGCTGAAAAACCTGCTGCTCGACCCTTACTTCAAAAATATCGTGGAAAGCTATCAAGACGCATGGCGCAACGTGGTTTCCACAGCTGTGGCGTACGGAATTCCGGTGCCTGGCTTTGCCAGCGCGCTGTCCTACTATGACAGCTACCGTACGGAACGTCTGCCAGCAAACCTGCTGCAAGCGCAACGCGATTACTTCGGTGCGCATACGTTCAAACGCGTGGACAAGGAAGGCGTCTTCCACCATCAATGGTTCTAAACAACAGGTTAGGCTAAACGCGAAGCCGGAGGGACGAATGCGTCTCTTCCGGCTTCTTTTTTCATGGTGAAAACAGGACAGCCTGTGTTATGATATGAAAAAGTTTACTCTGAACGAGTGCCTTTAGGTTCGATGCAGAGCAAGTAGGTGATAACATGTTGCATCATAACATCGTGCTCATCGGCATGATGGGGACGGGAAAGTCCACCGTCGGCTCCCTGCTGGCAGCCGCAACCGGCAAAACGTTCGTTGATCTCGATCAACGGATCGTCAGGGAGGCGGGGCGGTCGATTCCGGATATTTTTGCGGCTGAAGGAGAAGCTTATTTCCGTGACCTGGAGTCTGCGGCATTGCGGAACACGCTGCAAGAGCAAGGGATTGTACTGGCGACCGGCGGCGGTGCGGTACTTCGTGAGGCAAATCGCCTGGCGATGCGAGACGGCGGCCTGGTGGTGGCGCTCCAAGCGACGGCGGACGAGATTCTCGCGCGAGTCGGGGAGGACCCGAACCGACCGCTCTTGGCCGGGGGGGCGAAGGAGCGGATCACCGCGCTGCTGGAGGAACGGAAGGAACTTTACGCTTTTGCTCATCTGACCGTGGATACTTCGGGGAAAAGCGCGGAACAAGTGGCGGCTGAGATTTTAACGCATTACCGCGGTTCTTGATTAATCACAACAAAGGGGAATGTGAACACTATGGACGTTATCGTTAGGCCTACGCTGGAGTTAAAGGGCGAAATCGGAGCATTATCCTCCAAAAACTATACAACTCGTTACCTGCTGGTTGCGGCTTTAGCGGAAGGGACAAGCACGGTATATTACCCCGCGCACAGTGAGGACAGTGACGCCATGCGCCGCTGCATCGCCGATTTGGGTGCGGTGCTGGAAGAGGACGAGGAGAAGATCGTCATCACCGGTTTTGGACGGCGGCCGAAGGACGTCAAGGAGCTGAACGTTGGGAACGCCGGGGCGGTTCTCCGGTTCTTGATGGCGATCGCGTCACTCTGCCCGGAGGTGACGTTCGTGAACACGTATCCGGATTCACTGGGCAAGCGGCCGCATGATGATCTGATCGACGCTTTAGGACAGCTTGGTGTGGAAGTGAGTCACAACGAGGGGAAATTGCCGATCACCATTCGCGGTGGTGCGCCGAAGGGCGGGAAGATCCGCGTCTCCGGTTCGGTGAGCTCGCAGTACCTGAGCGCTTTGCTGTTCTTAACGCCGCTGCTTGACGAAGACAGCGAAATTGAGGTGCTTAACGATCTGAAATCGAAGGTCGTTGTGGGGCAAACGCTGGAAGTGCTGGAGCAAGCCGGGATCGTGATCCATGCCAGCGACGATTATATGCATTTCCGCGTGCCTGGACGGCAAAGCTATCAAGCGAAGACGTATACCGTGCAGGGGGACTATCCGGGCTCGGCGGCGATTTTGGCTGCGGCTGCCGTGACGAAATCGGACGTGAAGGTTCATCGGTTGGCCGAGCAGAGCAAGCAGGGTGAGCGCGCTGTGGTGGACGTGCTGCAGATGATGGACGTACCGCTGACGCATCAGAACGGTACGGTCCACGTGCAGGGCAATGGCCGGTTGCGGCCGGTGGAATTCGACGGCGATGCGGCGACCGACGCGGTGTTGGCGATGGTCGCAGCTGCGGTGTACGCCGACGGAACATCGCGTTTCTATAACGTGGAAAATTTGCGTTACAAGGAATGCGACCGGATTACCGACTTTTTAACCGAGCTCAAAAAAGCCGGGGCCAACGTCGAAGAACGCCAGTCGGAAATTATTGTGCACGGACGTCCGACCGGCCTCGAAGGCGGAGTGACGATTAATGCGCATTACGACCATCGCGTCATTATGGCGTTGACCGTCGTCGGCTTGCGCTGCCGCAAGCCGCTGGTGATTAAGGATGCGCACCATGTGGCGAAATCGTATCCGCAATTTTTTGATCACATCACTTCGCTTGGTGCATCGATCGAACGGGTAGAATAGACTTGAATTAGAGGCATGGCGCTGGCTTCGCCGGCGCCGACAAAGGAGGATGGCCAAAATGGCATTTGAGAATCCAAGCCGTGAGGAAATCAAGGAGATTCTGTTAAACGCTGGCAATATTGCTGTCGTGGGTCTGTCAGACAAACCTGACCGGACTTCGTATATGGTCGCTCAAGCTTTGCAGCAAAATGGCTACCGCATTATCCCGGTGAATCCGATGGTTAGCGGTGAAATTCTGGGGGAGAAGGTCTACCCAAGCTTGTCGGATATCCCGGAGCCGGTGGATATCGTCAATGTGTTCCGTCGCAGTGAGCAGACGCCGCCGGTCGCAGAGGAAGCGGTGAAGATTGGGGCTCGCGTGCTTTGGTTGCAGCTGGGAATCTTCAGTGAAGAAGCGTATGAGATCGCTTCGAAAGGCGGACTCACCGTCATTATGGACCGCTGCATCAAGGTCGAAGATAGCATTCTGATCGGAAAACGCAGTTAAGCATGGCCCATCCAAGAGGACCCATCCGAATTCGGAGGGCCCTCTTTGAGTTGCGTGTTTTTTCTTTGACAAATTTAAGGGGCTAGGATTACCATAATGAAATAGATAGAGGGTATCCTATAGAGAAAGTTCAAGAATGAATAGTGCCTTAGGTTAGGAACTTACAAGCAGGACTAGGGGGTCACTACATGATACAGGGGATCGGAGCAGCAGCGGGAGTCGCCATCGGCAAAGCTTTTGTGCTGCCCGCCTGGGAATGGGACGTACCGGATCGCCGAATGGAGAAGGTGGATCTCGCCAAGGAATTCGAGCGATTGTACGAAGGTATTCGCACGTCCAAAACCGAAATCGAAGTGATGAAGAACGAGATTAAGGAGACGGTGGGTGCGGAGGAATCCGGTATCTTTGATGCCCATCTGGCGATCCTGGAGGATCCCGTATTTATGAGCGAAATCCAGGGGATTATCGAACGCCAATACAAGGCGGCGGAGGTTGCCGTCAAGGAAGCAATCGATCATTTTGTTACGATGTTTGACCTGCTGGATGACGAATATATGAAAGAACGGGCCCTCGACATCAAGGATGTCGGCAATCGCCTGCTGAAGCATTTGTTGGGGACGCCGGACATCACTTTGCCGGCGGATACGCAGCCGTATATTTTGGTGGCGAAGGAGCTTTCTCCCTCTCAGTTGGTCCATTTGAATCCGGACAACGTCTTGGGTATGGTTACGATGGCCGGCGGGAAAACGTCGCACTCGGCGATCATGGCGCGGGCACTGGGCATTCCGCTGGCA
>NZ_JAWDJI010000043.1:0-6159 GCF_032465655.1 Paenibacillus sp. 3LSP
CAACCAAGATTAACAATTAATTGAATACCATGTCACTTTAGATGCAAGGCTAGTGGGGATCAGCGGAATTGTACATGAAAATTCGAGTATAATGGGCCGAATCCGCCAGTATCAGCTGAAATGTACATGAAATTTCGTGTTTATTGAGGCGTCAGAAGGGGAGAAGGGGCAAATGTGCATGAAATTTCGAGTACAATGGGTCGAAATTGCCGGTATCGGCTAAAATGTATATGAAATTTCGAGTACATTTCGGATGTTTGGGCCATCGCGGCAAAAATGTATGCGAAAAATCAAGTACATTGCATTCGCATCCAAGAGGGGGCGCTTTTCTAAGTTACCTCCCCACCATACTTAGTCACCTTTAACGAGTTCCAAGACAAGTTAATCCAACTCCAATACAAATTAAACTCCCCAAACACGTTATCAAGTCCAGTTTCTTGCTCAGAATCCTTGATTACCGCAATAAAAATCCAGTTACTTTGCCCGTGTCTATAGTAAGTTATTTCCCCTCTAGTACTCTCACCGAACCTTCAACTCCGTCCCAGGACAAGTTACTCAGCACCATCACAGGTTACTTCTTAACGTCTTACGAATCGGTCGCCAGACAACAAAATGACGTGCCGTATTCAAAAAAACATACTTTACACCTTTCGGCTCAACTGGGGGAATATTATAACAACAAATGGTACTAGTCGGTTCTCCACCACCAGTTCTGTTCTCAACTGTCAGCTCTGTTCTCCATCGCCAGTTCGGTTCTTCTCCATCAGTTACTTCACCGTGATCAGGCTTACCGCAGTATTGATTAGGACAAGATTTGGCTCACTAACTTCTCTCGCGTTAGCTCGATCGGTTGATTTGCTGCTTGCGATAGGCAAGCGGGCTGACGCCGTATTTCTTCTTAAACGCCTTGCTGAAGTAGTAAATGTCAGGGAAACCGGCTTGCTCGGCGACTTCTTTTATCAGCAAGGAGGGCTGCTGCAGCAACTCACAGGCTTTGGCCAGCCGGATTCGGTTCATTTCTTCGATGAGGGTTCGACCGGTTTTTTGCTTGTAGACGCGGGATAGATGGCCGTAGCTCATATGGAGGGATGCGGCTAATGCCTCTACATTCAAACGTTCCCCGCGAAAATCCTCCAGGTATACCTCCACCTTACGAAGCAAAGCGTCCCGGGCTTGTGCAGGCTCGGAGGCAAACACACTAGCCTCATGTATAGCGGTTACCCCGGACAAGACCTCCAGCAGTTGAACGAGCAGCAACCGGAGATAAAAAGGTGACCGCCCCTTTTCCGCCTCGGTAAACAACTGGATGAGCAGCGACCGAATGCCGTAATCGTCTCGGTAAGCTCCGGGAGGCCAATCCTTTAACCGGTTCAACCGCCGGAAGAAGCTGTCGTTTTCCGGTTTTGCCGCTTTATTTTGAGCCCAATTGTTTGCCGTCTCTCCTGCAGTTTCTTCGTCCAACGTACCTGCCATTGTCCGGAACCGCCAGCGCAAGCAAATGCCTTCATGCGGATCTTCCCGAGAGTAATCGTGCGCATGGGTCATCCCCGGCGGGATCAAAAAAAATTCATCCGCATACACCATCACATCCTGATCAATAAATCGGGTTTGCATACGGCCGGACAGGACGTAGTTGAATTCATACCAAGTATGGGCGTGGGGAGGGCATTTGCCGGAACCGCCGGTTTGTTCTATCACGATATCGACCCAGTCCACTACAGCATCGCCAACCGCGATTTCACCACAAATTTTGTTCAATTGAGGCGCCAGTTCGTTGCGCCATTTCCTCAGATCCATGAGCTGCTGCTCCTTTGTTTGATTTGACTTCATCATATCATAATAGGACAAAAATTGATGAGGATAAGTAATTTACTTCGCCTTAGCAGAACCGGAAAATGAGGGGGAAGGCTAACTCATATTTATGGGAGGTACCCGATACGATGTTCTGGACGGAGGAGAAATTAAACGCACGGATTCGCGAGCTGGAGGGGTATCGATACCGCGATGCCCGCCCGATTGAGGCGTTTCGCGCGCAAGTGGATGAGGAAGGGCGCATCGGCGCCAGACCGCCCAAAGAGGGGCCATGGTCCACGATGCAGACAGGAGAACGCTGGGAAGGCCGCGATCTTTATTTATGGCTGGAGACGGACGTCGAGCTTCCGGCCGAATGGAAAGGACGTAAAATCGTTGGCGTGTTCGACTTCGGCAAAACGGGAGGCGGTAACAACTCCGGGTTTGAATCGCTCTTATATATCAATGGTGAACCGTTCCAAGGCGTGGATATGAATCACCAGGAGGTGTTTTTCCCGGAAGAAGCTTCCGGGACGAAGGTGAAGCTGCAGTTCCGCCTATGGTCCGGATTGGAAGGCGGCGGGAAGCCGCAAATCCAGGAACACCGAATCAAGCGGGCAGAGATTGCGTGGCTGGACGGAACGGTGGACCGTTTGTACTATACCGCGCGCGCGGTCATGCAGACGGTGGAGGTCCTGCCGGCAAATGCGCCAGAGCGAACGGATTTGTTGACGGCGCTGGACTGCGCTTTCCTGCGGATCGATTGGTCCTATCCGGGATCGGAGGCGTTTTATGCCTCGCTGACGGAAGCGGAGGAGCAATTAACCCAGGCGGTGGCAGGAATGAAGAAAACGTCGCCGGTGACGGTGCAATGCATCGGGCATACGCATATTGATGTCGCCTGGTTATGGCGGCTGAAGCATACGAGGGAAAAAGCAGCCCGCAGCTTCAGTACCGTATTGCGCTTGATGGAGATGTTCCCAGAGTACGTGTTCCTGCAAACACAGCCGCAGCTCTACGAATATCTGAAACAGGATTACCCGGAGCTCTATGAACAGATCAAGGAGCGAGTCAAAGAAGGACGCTGGGAAGCCGCCGGCGGCATGTGGCTGGAGGCCGACTGCAACTTGACAAGCGGAGAATCGCTGGTGCGGCAGCTGCTATATGGGACGCGGTTTTTACGTGAGGAATTTGGTCAAGAATGCACCTATTTGTGGCTGCCAGACGTATTCGGCTACAGCTGGGCCTTGCCGCAAATTTTGCGCAAGTCGGGCATTGACACGTTTATGACCACCAAAATTAGCTGGAATCAATACAACCGTATGCCGCATGATACGTTTTGGTGGCGCGGCATTGATGGCAGCGAGGTGTTGACCCATTTTATCACCACGCCCCAGGACGGCAATTTCTGGTGGTACACCTATAACGGGCAGATTGAGGCCTCCAGCGTGCAGGGCATCTGGGAGTCCTACCGCGATAAAGAGGTGAACAAGGAGCTCCTGCTCTCATACGGTTACGGCGATGGCGGCGGGGGTGTAAACCGCGAACACCTGGAGCTGCGTCGGCGTCTCGACGAGATGCCGGGTCTGCCGCGTGTGACGACCGGAAGAGCGGATGATTATTTTGCGAAGCTGCATGAGACGGTGGAGTCGGCGGACCGTTACGTCCATACGTGGGACGGCGAATTGTACCTGGAGTACCACCGGGGAACTTATACCAGCCAGGCGTACAATAAGAAAATGAACCGGAAGCTGGAACTGCTGTCCCGGGATACCGAATGGTTGCTTAGCTTGCAGGCGTTGCTTGCGGGCGGCGGAAAGTGGGACACTTATCCGAAAGCCAAGCTGGATGAAAGCTGGAAAACGATCCTGCGCAATCAATTCCACGACATTATTCCGGGCTCGTCCATTCCGGAAGTATACCGGGACTCCAAGGAGGAGTATGCCGAAGCCCAATCGCTGCTAGAGTCGTGCCGGGAACAGGCCATTCAAGCTTTGACGAGCGATGCGGGGGATACATATACCGTGTGGAACCCGTCTTCTTGGCCGTTTACCGGTCTGGTTGCCTTGGAAGATCAAGACACAGACAAGGCAACACAGTGGATCCAAGCGGAGGGGCAAGTGCTGCAATCCGAATTCGACGGGACGACGGTGTGGGTACGCGTGGAGAACGTGCCGCCGCTAGGTTTTGTCACGATTCAACGCAAGAAGGAGGTACAAGCGGATCACGTTGCCGCGGTGACAAGTGAACCGTTTAAAGTTCGGCCAAACGGGATCGAAACGCCGATTTATCGCATCGAGTGGAACGACCGCGGGCAGCTGATCTCAATCTTCGACCGCATCGCCGACCGTGAGGTGCTGGCATCCGGTGAACGAGGCAATGTGCTGCAGGTGTTTGAGGATAAGCCTAAAATGTTTGAGGCTTGGGACATCGATGTATTCTACCAAGAGAAGCAGCGCGAGGTCGAGCAGCTTCAGGAATGCAAGGTGGATACCGGTTCGCTGCGGGCTGTCGTTCATTTCACTTGGACGTACATGAGCTCAACGATTCGCCAGCAGATGATTCTGTATGCCGACAATCGGCGAATCGATTTCCGCACTTGGGTGGATTGGCAGGAACGTCAGCAGCTGCTCAAGGTTGCTTTCCCCGTGGATATCCGAGCGACGGAAGCGACCTACGACATTCAGTTTGGCAACGTGAAGCGTCCAACGCATTGGAACACGTCGTGGGATTTCGCTCGCTTCGAAACCGTGGGGCATCAATGGGTGGATTTGTCAGAGCGCGGCTATGGGGTTAGTCTGCTGAATGATTGCAAGTACGGGCATGACATTAAGGATCATGTAATCCGCCTGTCGCTGCTGAAGTCGGCAACGTACCCAGACCCGCAGGCAGATCGCGGCGAGCATGAATTTACGTATGCGCTGTATCCGCATGAGGGGGATTGGTCCGAAGGCGGTACCGTGCAAGCGGCAGCGCTCCTGAATCAGCCGGTATACGCGACGCCGGGTGCAGTGCCTGCGTCGTCGTTCTCCCTGCTTCAAACAAGCGGCAGCGTGGACGTCGTGATCGATGCGGTGAAAAAAGCGGAAGACGACGATAGCGTAATCGTCCGTTTCCATGAATATAAGGGCGGCCGGGGCCGCGTCCGGTTACACGTCGGAGTGCCCGTTAAGTCTTGGCAGGAAACCGACCTGATGGAACGTCCTGTCGGTGAGTTTTCCGCAGATGCGATAGATCTGACCGTAACGCCTTATGAAATCAAGACGGTTCGTCTTCAGTTGAAATAAAAAATGAGCGACACGGGCGCCTCCTCAATTATCGGAAGTGGGGGCGCCTGTTAGCGTTTCAATATTGTTGGAACCATAGAAAAATAAGACCACCAGAATAATGATCACAATTAATTCGGAAAAACCTTCGCCGTCAAATTGACCCATGTGGCAAACCCCCATAATTAAAATATAAAGATCAAAGCGCACAATTTCCTTTTGTGTCGGCTGACAAAGAACTAGCACTGGAGCGTCTTCGGTTTACGAACGCCGGACCCACATTAGGAGGAACCGTTCGCTTTTTTCTTCATGGCATTAATGATGTCATTGATGGTGAGATCCCCATTTTCATTGAGGAAATTCAGCAGTTTGTCGGCGTTCGCGTCGCTGCTGATCGTTTTGTACTCGTCAACCAAGGAGACGAACATGGTCGCGTTACGGTATAACTGGACGGAATCCACGCGAAGTTTGCCGGAGAGCAGCAACGCAGCTACGGTGTATTCCGGGGTTTTGGGCCGGAATCCGCCTTTTTTGCCGTTTTTCTTGCTGGAAGACGAGGACTTGTTCTTTCCGGCTGAGTTCATGGCTTTACCTTCCTTAACTTGATGGAGTCCAGTTAATTGTCACGGGGAACAATTCAAACGAACTGATCCTGAACCGATCCTACCTCGATTCCTAGGAATCCCCTGTTATTTATGCTATGCAACCGAACGGGGTTGGTGTAGACGGGAGACGCAAACGATCCACCGATTCGACCTTCTGGACGGGATTGACAATCCAGGCAGAGACCGGTAGAGTAATAATTGAATTGCATAGGAAATCCACTAGGGGCGCCGTCATCGGCTGAGACAAGAGATCATCTTGGACCCTTTGAACCTGATCTAGTTCATACTAGCGTAGGAAAGTGGAGCCGGCCCCAAGTGACATGCGCTTAGGCTGCCATGAGTATATTGGTATGCCTAGGGTTCATCCAGCCGCTCCCTCTACGGAGCGGCTTTTTTGCATGGCGTGCCCAGCTAAGCACGCATCTTCTAGCCGGTGAAAGTTCGGTCGCGGGAAGGGCCAAGCCCCCGCGTAGCTAGGATACCTACGTATGGCGAAA
>NZ_JAWDJI010000044.1:0-12001 GCF_032465655.1 Paenibacillus sp. 3LSP
TTTCGATGTGAGTGAACCGATGCCTCTTTAGTAACATTTTAACTGAGTGATCGCGGGGGCTTGATTCTTGTTTGTGTTGGCGTTATAATATTTCTTGCTTAGCTCTTGCGGGTGTAGTTCAATGGTAGAACGCCAGCTTCCCAAGCTTGAGGCGAGGGTTCGATTCCCTTCACCCGCTCCATAACCTTTTTTTCAATCTCTTGCCCTTTGATTAACAAAGGGTTTTTTTGATTTTATTGGGGAGATATGGTGGGTCCCGTATGGGTCCCGTGGCTAATATGTGCCTCCCCTAGTCCAGATTGAAATGAATTAACTGGAAATCTTACCGTTAATTTTTGGCTTTTTCTCATGGGCAAAGTACTAACGGGAAAATCTACCGTTAATTTTGCAGATTTCTTGCTCAGTGGCTGATTTGAACTGAAATAACAGTAGGAATTACCGCTAATTCTTCGGTTTTGCTCAAAAACGGCCAAAATAACGGTAGAAAATCCAGTTAGTGTGATAGGGCTTCTCGCCCGACCCGGTACATAACAAAAAGCACCCATATGGGTGCTTTTTTAGCACGTCCCCGTCAGGGTACTCTCGCGCCGCTCGAGTCTCCGCTTGTCCGCCCTGCTTGTGCGGGCGGTCCCGCTCCGACGAACCCCACCTGGGGTTCTCACCCTCCCGGAAACGTAAAAACACTCTCCGTTTTGGAGAGTGTTTCGTCACGTCCCAGGAGGGATTCGAACCCCCGACCGACGGCTTAGAAGGCCGTTGCTCTATCCAGCTGAGCTACTGGGACACATCGTTATAAAAAAAGGATGCGTTAATTATTATAGCGCATCCTTTTTGTTTTTCAAAGCGTTTTTAGCATAAATTTGGCATCTCATTTGTCAGCGGGGCAACTGCTCCAATTGAGCAACGATCCAATCCTTCGCGAGCAGGTTCTCCAGGAACTCCTTCCGCTGAACTTCCGGCTCCGGCCAGCCCTGATCGCCAAACTGCTCCTCCGCCACCTCGGAGAACGCCTGATGCAGATGGTTATCATACCAGTCGATCTCCAAGTCGGCATCGCTGCGAATCATTCGGATAATTTCATACCCTTTCCCGTCCGCAGCACGTGCCACATATACAAAAAGCTCAGGGTCTCCCACCGCACCAGGATACACCTGGATCACAGCACAAGGCCGCCCTTGGTGCTCATCCATCCGCCGATATTCCGCATCCTTGATGTAATAGGTCACAGACTTCGCTCCTTTCTGGTGAACATTCAAACCGAGCTACAGCTGCGCGGCAAAACCAGAGCGTTCCATATGCGCCCGCGTCTCTGCCGTACCTAAACGGTAAATTTCACGATATAACGCGTTCAGATAGCTTTCGTAGCTGCGATTGACATCATCTTCCGGCGTATCCGGCCAAGGATAGGTAAACGCCATAAATCCGTTCTCCTCCTTCTCCCCCAAATGCTCGAGCATATGACTCAGGTGATCCGCCTCCTCCCGGGTGGCTTGAATCTCCCACTCGTACGCGGCAGCACCGGGATCTTCAAGTAGCGATCGCCCTTGTACCGAAACGTAATAAGTCCTTTTTTCCATAATTAACCCTCCTTCTTATGCCTTGCTCCAGCTCGCGATATACTGCCTCCACGCCATAGTTTTCCATAATGGACAGACATTTTATGCCCTCGTTCGGCATAATTTGTTAATACTTTTCACCCGGTCGGCAAGCGGGGACTGTAAAGCAATGCGGAGAGGAGATAGCAAAAATGTGCGGAATAACCGGCTTTATCGAATGGAACCGGGACCTGACGAAAGAATCGGACTTGGTGTTATCCATGACGTCCTGTCTGGAAAAACGGGGACCGGATGCCCAGGGAACTTGGATTTCCGGCCCGTGTGCCTTCGGACATCGTCGCCTCAGCGTCATGGACCCCGAGAACGGGGCACAGCCGATGATTATTCATGAGGAAGATGCGGTATTCACGATTGTATATAATGGGGAAATTTATAACGCACTGGAGCTGAAAGCTGAACTGCAGCGGAGAGGCCGAACGTTCCGTACCAACTGTGATACGGAGGTGTTGCTGCAATCGTATATCGAATGGGGACCGGATTGCGTCTACCGGCTGAATGGGATTTTTGCGTTCGCCATTTGGGACAGCGTTCGGGAGCATGTCTTTTTTGCCCGGGATCGCCTTGGCGTCAAACCGTTGTTCTACAGTGAAATTGACGGTACGTTGATCTTTGGTTCCGAGCCTAAAGCGATCTTACGCCATCCGAAGGTCGAGCCCGTCGTCGGGCCCGAAGGTCTTGCCGAAATTTTTGTCATCGGTCCAGCGCGGACGCCGGGCCATGGCGTGTACAAGGATCTAAAAGAACTGCGTCCAGGCCACGTCATGATCTTCAACCGCAATGGGCTGCGCAAATACGCTTACTGGAAGCTGGAAGCCGAGCCGCATACGGACAATGTGGAGGAAACGGCCGCAACGATTCGCCAGCTGCTGCAGGACACGATGGATCGTCAGCTCATTTCCGACGTGCCGGTATGCACCTTGCTGTCCGGCGGTCTGGACTCCAGCGCATTAACCGCACTGGCCGTCGATTATTACAAGCGGACCGGCCAAGGTCAAGTTAACACGTATTCGATTGATTATGTCGACAACGACAAGCATTTCCAAGCCCACAGCTATCAGCCTGGTGCGGACGGTCCGTGGATCCAGCGGATGGTCGAGGAACTGCAGACCGCCCATCACGCCATCAAGTTCGATACGCCTGAACTGGTTGCGGCGCTGCCCGACTCGACGATTGCCCGCGATTTGCCAGGCATGGCAGATGTGGACGCCTCATTGTTGCTTTTTTGCCGGGAGATCAAAAAAGGAGCCACCGTCGCCATCTCCGGCGAAGCCGCAGACGAAGTCTTTGGCGGTTATCCATGGTTCCACCGCGAGGAGCTCCTCAATTCGGGGACGTTTCCGTGGTCGGTGGCAACCGGGCTGCGCGCAGATCTGTTGTCACCGGAAATCCGCGAGTGGATCAAACCGGAACAGTATATCGCCGATCGTTACAGCGAAGCGGTCGCAGAGACACCGAAGCTGGAAGGGGAAAAAGGGGAGCGGGCTCGGATGCGCGTCATGTCGTACCTGAACATCACCCGGTTCATGCCAACGCTGCTGGACCGCAAAGATCGCATGAGTATGGCGGCAGGATTGGAGGTCCGCGTGCCTTATTGCGATCACCGTCTGGTGCAGTACGTCTGGAATATCCCATGGGAGATCAAAACGACCGGGAACCGGGAGAAAGGGATTTTGCGCAAAGCGCTGGAAGGCATTCTGCCTGAAGACGTTCTCTACCGCAAAAAAAGCCCGTATCCCAAAACGCATAATCCGAACTACCTGACGGCTGTCCGCGATCAAATGCTGAAGATTCTCGACGACCCGACCTCGCCGATCTTGCCGCTCATTAATGCGGACAAAATTCGTGCCATCGCCGCGTCCAAGGAATCGTCCTCTAACCTGCCTTGGTTCGGCCAGCTGATGAGCGGGCCGCAGCTGTTTGCGTATCTGTCGCAGGTGAACTTCTGGCTGAGCACCTACAACGTGAAAATTCGTTAATTGAAGCGCAAGAAGCAAGCCGGGAACCTTACCCAGGTCCCTGACTTGCTTTTTTTGATGTCGCTTATAGTGGGTTGCGAAAAAATAACTGGAAAACCTGCCGTTAATTTTACTGGTTCGGGTGCTTTAACAGGCATTAACGGTATTTCCTGACGTTAATTTCGGGCATTTGGGCCGTTTCCGGCCTTTAGGGCAAAATTAACTGTAGGTTTTACCGTTAATTGGTGCAACGAGCCAAAAAGTCGAAAATTAACAGGAGGATTTACCGTTAATTTCCCGCAAGCAAGCGGCTATGAGCCAAGCCGCACGGGCTGCACGGCCTCCTCGGGCCTCACGTGCTGCACGGTCACACGGCCCTCGCCTACTTCCCCGCAGCCGTCCCGCTCAGCTTGTCCGCCAACGCCCACAGCGCCGCACCGCGGTGGCTGATGGCCTGCTTCTCCTCCAGCGTCAGCTCGGCCATGGTCTTCTCGTACGCCGGCAGGTAAAACAGCGGGTCATATCCGAACCCGCCGCCGCCCGCCGGCTCGGAGGTGATCCAGCCCTCCACTTCGCCGGAGGCTTCGATAAACTGCCCTTTGGCCGGGTCGTACAAGGCCAGATGGCAGACAAAACGCGCCGTGCTCAGCAGCGGCTGCTCCGTATCCTCGCCCAGCCGCCGCTTCTCCAGCTCGGCGAGCAGCTTCTCGTTGTTATCCTCGTCGCTGGCGCCTTCCCCGGCATACCGGGCCGAATACACGCCCGGCGCACCGTCCAACTGGTCGACGCAGAGGCCCGAATCGTCGGCCAGGACAGGACGGCCCAGGGCGTCGCCAACCGTTTTGGCCTTCTTGCGGGCATTTTCGGCGAAGGTTGCCCCGTCTTCCACAACTTCCGGCGCATCCGGGTAGTCAGCCAAGCTCCGAACCTCTTTGCCCAGCGGCTCCAAGGCATGAGCAAATTCCCGCACCTTCCCGGCATTCCGGGTCGCCACGATAATCTCCGTTCCTTCGATCATGCTTACACCACCGTTCCGGACTGCCCGCTTCCGATCAGCAGCGCAATCGGCCCCAACGCCTCACGCTGCTGCTCGATCATCTCCCGAATTCCCTTCTCGGCGAGCGCCAGCATTTGATCCAATTCCGCTCGGGAGAAGGGGTTCTCTTCCCCGGTGCCTTGCACCTCAACGAATTGGCCGTTGCCAGTCATCACCACGTTCATGTCGACCTTCGCTTTGGAATCCTCCTCATAGTTGAGATCCAGCAGCGTGTTCTCCCCAACGATCCCTACGCTGACGGATGCGAGAAAGTCGGTGATCGGAAACTTCGGCAGCGCGTGCTTCTGAGCAATCTTGTGCATCGCTAACGCCAGCGCCACGAACGCCCCGGTAATTGACGTCGTCCGCGTTCCGCCATCGGCCTGCAAGACGTCGCAATCGATCGTGATAGATCGTTCACCAAGCGCCTGCAGATCGACGACCGAACGCAGTGCACGGGCGATGAGCCGCTGGATTTCCATCGTGCGGCCGCTCAGCTTCCCTCGGGCTGATTCCCGCTGGTTCCGCGTTTGAGTTGCGCGAGGGAGCATCGAATACTCCGCCGTTACCCAGCCTTTGCCCTGCCCTTTCATAAACATCGGGACCTTCTCTTCGACCGTAGCGGTACACATCACCTTTGTATCGCCCACCTCGATGTAGACAGACCCCTCTGCGTATTTATTAACATTGACGGTTAAATTCATCGGCCGGCGCTCGTCCGCCTGGCGTCCGTTGCTTCTCATCTTTTACTGCCTCCTACGTGTTCTTGCTGTCAATATGCTTTCCCTATTCTACCAAAGTGTGGGCATAAAAGCACCTTTCCATTCGGCCCAAAAAAAGAACCCTGCACCTCGCAGGGTCCGGTTTGCATCGTAGGGCGTGCCGCGGACAACATAGTTACAGCGGGATTTCGTTAATCGTTTCCGGCCGTATCACCGGTTCGCTGTAGGTCTGGTTATCCAGGCCAACAACTTCCTTCTGACCGTTGAGCCAAATGCGCACCTTGCTGTCGTCCCGGTTCTCCGTCACCGTCAGCACCAGGGATTGCAGCATTTGTGCTGGCAGCTTCTCCCCAGCTTCAAACATATCGTCCTTCAGCGCAACGGTCACAATGCCGTCCTTCGAGACCTCGACGCTTTCCAGCTTCGTGTTATCGGTCACGACCCGCTCCAGGCCGTCTCCTTGTTGCGGCCCTTTGAGCAGCTCGCCGAGCGCGGATTTCACGCGATCGCCGTCGGCCGGGACAAATCGCGTCACCGGGACGAAGTATTGAACCCCCTCTGGCGTTGCTGCGGAGAAGTAGACAATGACCGGGCTTAGTTGGGATAAGCCGGATTCTGCTTTAATTTCGAGATTAATCCCAAAATTACGGCTAAGCGGCCGATCCAGCGGCGTACCGTTCACCGGCATTTCGTTTAACTTCTGCCCGTCCACCCATAGCTGAACCTTCTCCACATCCGGCGTTCCGGTCAATGTCCAGGTCAACGCTTCAAGAATTTTGCGCTCATCGGCGGCTTCATAGCCCGTAAATGCTTGGTTAAACTCGACGACAGCCAGCTTCTCATCTTTTTTAACAGTTACAGCCTTCACTTCACTGCCCGCCGGAAGAATGCCGCTAAAACCAACCGGGAGGAGGCTCGCATACTTGCCGTCCTTCACCAGCATCTCCAGCATCCGGTTCAGCTTCAGCGAAGCCTCGCCATCAGGCAAGTGCAAGGCGACCGGGGCCAGCAAGCCATGCTCGTTCACCAAGTAAACTGTAGAGAGTGCTTCCTCCTGGGCAAAGCTTGTCTGCTCCGCGGCATCCAGACCTTCCAACATTTGCGTTTCAATATCGGTAGGCGGAGGATCGATTTGAGCGGAGCTTCCCCCAAACATACCGCAGCCCGACAGCAGCAGCGGAAGCGTAATTGCCCCGGCGGCAGCCGTATTTCGTAATCGGCGGTTCCATTTCATTTTTGCTCGTGCCTCCCTAAGTTTTTCATTTGGCTAGGTTTGTATTACTATATATACGAGCCTTGTCCCGAAACATAACTATATTTTTCCGGGATCTGGACAAACTTCTTCATATCTTGCCAATCCAACTATTAATGACGAGGAGTAGAGTGTATGGGGATGGAACAACCAAAGGCCAAAGCGCCTTACAGCCTGAACAGCAAAAAGGTCGCTGATGCCACCAAGGAGTGGCTGCACAAGCGCGGCGTAACGACGGAGCAAATCGCGGAACTCGTAATGTTTTTGCAGCAAAAATACTACCCGAACCTGACGATGGAAGAGTGCATACATAACGTAGAGCAGGTGCTGACCAAACGCGAAGTGCAAAATGCGGTACTGACCGGCATTCAGCTCGATATTTTGGCGGAGCAGGGGATGCTGATCCCTGAACTGCAGGACATGATTGCCAATGACGAGGGGTTGTACGGGGTGGACGAAATCCTGGCCTTCTCGATCGTCAACGTGTATGGAAGCATCGGCTTCACCAACTACGGTTATGTCGATAAGCTGAAACCGGGCATTTTGGAGCGGCTGAACGACAAGACATTGGGGCCGTGCAATACGTTCTTGGATGACATTGTCGGCGCCATTGCTGCCTCGGCCAGCAGCCGGATCGCCCATCGCAAACAAGCCGAACGGGAAAAAGAACGCGGTGAGGAATCCGTTGACTCCGAGCACTAATCTCCATCAACGCACGCGCAAAGAAGGACGGCAATTATCTGCCGTCCTTCTTTGCGCTTATATATCGAATGATCTCGTCTTCGCCTGATCCTGCCTTCTGCTCCTCCACCCGCCCTTGCCGGACCAGCTCCACGAGATGCGCCAGCGTCTCCGACATCGCAAAGCGCATTTGGTGAATGCTCAGCTCTGTGCCAAACAAGGCGGTACAAACGTCAAAGGCCGTTTGCGGCCGCTCCTGCAGCAAACGTTCGATGCGCAGGAGGCGCTCACCGTGATGCTCAAGCAACAGCCGCACACGCTCTGCAAAATAATCAAACGGATGGCGGTGTCCCGGATAGGCGGTTGTAACCTCGTAAGCGCTCAGCTTCTCCAGCGAATCCAGGAACGATTGCAGCGGCTGCGGATCACTGCCGGGCAGAAAGCTGACGTTGGGCGAGATTTGCGGCAGCACCGCATCCCCGCAGAACATCAGTTGGTGTTCGGCATTATAAAACGACAGGTGCCCCGGAGCATGTCCAGCCGTTTCAATCGGCAACCAGGCTCGTCCCCCCATCTGGATCAACTCCCCCTCCCGGAGGAAGGTCACTTCAGGAGCCGGAGTCACCTGGGTAAAGAAGCCGTTCAGGTGTCCCGGCAGCTGGCTGTACCACGATTCGGGCATTCCATGCCGCCGATACAAATCAGGCAGCGCTTCGTGCATCCGGCTCTCCGGCCCCCACATCAACCGCGTTTCTTCATACGCCCGCGGAGACATGAAGACGGTCGCTCCGGTGATTTCCTGCATATATCCCGCCAAGCCATAATGATCGGGGTGATGGTGGGTTAAGACAATTTGCGTCACGTCGCGCGGTGAAATTCTGAGATCCTGCCAGGCTGCACGCCACTCCTCAATCGTCTCCTCCGTTCGCGGTCCCGGATCGATGATGGTAATCCCCTCATCCCCCTGCAGCACATAGCTGTTCACCCGGCGAAGGGGAGGGGCCATCGAGATCGGAACCCGAGCCACGAGCTCCCGGTCCCAGAGCTGGATTTCCGGTAGTAATGTCATGCCCGCACCCCCACCAAAATCATGCGCCGAGACGTGTTTGGATCGTAAAGTTCTTCGTCATAATCCCCATGAACGTTCTGCAAGGTTAAACCGGCCTCCTTCAGCATCTGCCGAAAATCATCCAACTCGTACAGTTTAATTCGTTCCATATAATGCCTTGGCTCTCCGCCAGGTGCGGTAATTTCAATATCCTTGATGACATACCCATCTTCAATCCGACGTCGTTCCACAATCTGCTGCCCCGCGTCCTCCCGTTCCGAATACGGAACAAGATGAGCGGCAACATACGCAGGATTCAGAAAATCGAGAAGGAAGCGGCCGCCTGACTTCAGAACGCGAGACGCTTCGCGCAGCACTTTGATCTGCTCCTCGTCCTCTTTAAAATATCCAAATGAAGTGAATAAGTTCACCACCGCCGCAAACTCCCCGCTTTGAAACGGCAACTCGCGCATATCCGCTCGGTGCCAGATGATCCGACCTTCGGGGTCGAGGCGTCTCGCCTCGCGCAGCAATACCTCTGACAAATCCACGCCGGTCACCTGGTACCCTGCTTCGGCCAGCGCCAGTGAATGGCGGCCCATGCCGCAGCATAAATCCAACACCTTTGCGCCGGGAGGAAGATGAAGCCAACGGATCATCCGATGAACTTCGTGTTTCGCACCTTGCGCGTCGCGGTGCTTATACACCAGCAAATAATCTTCCCCGAAACTTAGCTCATACCATTCCGCCATGTGCCCCTGCCTCCATGCATTCCGTCCCATTTAGAGATGTACTTTAATGCATCCGTGTATCCTCATTGTACTGTCAGATTTCCAGAAACACAAAGCGATCTTGCTGTACAGTATTCGGAAACCGACATGCCAAAAACCGCCGAAGCTCTGCTCCGACGGTTTGAAGGGCTGCGTTCTGCAACCGAATTACTCGGCTGCGGCTGCATCCGTTAACGTATTGGTGATTTGGGCTTTGCTGCGAACATCCTCCAGCCAAGCTCCCGACATGCTGGATACCTGTTGGGAGATCAGGGTCTTGCGGATCTCGTCCTTCTTCTCATCCAGCGTTGCTGTATGGGCTTCCTTCTTATCGGTGACTTTGATGACTTGATATCCTTCGCTGGTCTTAACGGGGTCGCTAATTTCGCCTTTGCCCAGCTTGAAAGCGGCCTCTTCCACCGCTTCTTCTCTCTCGCCGCGGGCGAAGAAATCGGTGTCCCCGCCTTGATCCTTCGTCGCCGTATCCAGCGATTTGCTCTTCGCCAGCTCTGCAAAATCGGCGCCTTCCTTCAACTGCTTCACGATGTCCTTCGCTTCCTCTTCGGTTGCGACCAAAATCACGGAAGCCCGCACCTGTTCCGGTATATTAAAGGAATCCTTATAGGTTTCGAACGTTTCCTTCACCTGATCATCGGTGACATTGATCTGCGGTTCCAGCAGCTTCGTCAGCTTCAGCTCCATCACGACCTGCTTGCGCAAATCGTCCATGGTCATTCCGTATTGCTCCAAAGCTTGATTCAGCGCTTCTTCCGAACCGAACTGGGTTTTGTAGGTTTCGATTTCGGCGTCGACATCGGCATCCGTGATCGTGATATTTTTCTTAGCCGCCTCCTGGTTCACAAGCTCTTGATTGATGAGGTTCGTCAGCGCCTGCTCTCCGCCATTGGCAGCCAGTTCTTCATAAAGCCGGTCCTTCGTAATTTCCACACCGTTCACCGTCGCGACGGCCTCAGCCTTATTCGTTGCAAACGGCGGTTTGATCAACACCACAACCAGCAAAACGGCCAGGACCAACGAAACGATCTGCCATACTTTATTGCTGGATTTCGGGGCTTGTGGGGCTTGTCCCGGTGCAGTCTCGGTCTCCCCGTTCATGGGAACCATGACCGGCGTATCATACCCATCATTTGCTCCCTGCTCATTTCTTTCTTTTTCGTCCATACGTCTTTGCGACTCCCTTCTTCTGAAGCGTTCAAGATTCAATTCAGTCGTGCTTTCTTGACTTTACCAGATATCCATCGAATTTACCTTAAATATTCCTGAAAAAAAGCACATCTCTTTTAAGTTGCATTTAAGGAAACGAAAAGCCCGCGCGGTGACTGACATTACCCAATCATTCGTTTTCTTGGCAAAAAAGGTGTAGAATATACGGGTAAACCTAGTTCTAGTTCGGGAGGAACATTTGACGATGGATTATCAAGCTTACTTTAATACGAACCGCGAACAACACTTGAAGGAACTCGGCGAATTGCTTCGGATTCCCAGCATCTCGGCTTTGTCCGAACACAAAGGTGATGTACAGAAGGCCGCCGAATGGATCGCCGAAGCGCTGCGCCGCGCCGGGATGGAATCGGTAGAGATTCATCCTACCGCAGGGCATCCGATCGTTTATGCCGAGCATCTGCATGCGCCTGGGAAGCCAACCGTTCTGGTATACGGGCATTATGACGTTCAACCGGTAGACCCGCTGAATCTGTGGGAGACGCCGCCGTTTGAGCCATCCATTCGGAACGGCAAGCTGTATGCCCGCGGAGCGACAGATGATAAAGGCCAAGTGTTTATGCATATCAAGGCCGTAGAGGCGATTTTGAAGCAGGAAAAAGAACTTCCCGTTAACATTAAGTTCTGCATCGAAGGGGAAGAGGAAGTAACCAGCCCGAACCTGCCCGCCTTCTTGGAAGCGAACCAGGACAAGCTGGCCGCTGACGTGATCCTGATCTCCGACACCGCGCTGATGGCACCGGGCAAACCGGCGATCTGCATCGGCCTGCGCGGCTTGTGTGCGATGGAAGTCTCGGTGTATACCGCCAACACGGATTTGCACTCCGGCACCTATGGCGGCGGCGTCCCTAACGCGTTGCATGCGATGGTATCGTTGCTCGCTTCCCTGCATGACGAGCAAGGCCGAGTCACGGTCGAAGGCTTCTATGAAGGCGTACACGAGCTGTCTGCACTGGAACGCGAAGAGTTCGCCAAGCAACAGTTTGATGAAGAGAAGCTCAAGCAGGACCTTGGACTGGAGGAGCTGTTTGGCGAAGCGGGGTACTCCTTCGTTGAGCGGACCGGCGCCCGGCCAACGCTGGAACTCAACGGGGTGTACGGCGGATTCCAAGGGGAAGGAACCAAAACGGTACTTCCGAAGGAAGCCCACGCCAAAATCACCTGCCGCCTCGTTGGCGACCAGGATCCGCAAGCCACGATTGACCGCATCGAACGGCATCTGCACAAACATCTGCAACCGGGAGCAACCTTGAAGGTCAAAGCGACCGAGAAGGCGCGGGCGTTCACCTGCAATCCGGAAGATCCGATGCTGCAAAAAGCGGCCGATGCCTACGAAGCCATTTACGGCACTCGGGCGCTGTTTACGAAGGACGGCGGTTCGATTCCGATCGTGGAGACCCTCTCCCGCGTCCTGTCGGCTCCAGCCGTCATGATGGGCTTTGGGCTGCCGGATGAAAACCTGCATGCGCCGAACGAACATTTTAACCTGGAGAACTTCGACAAAGGGTTGCTCACGATCGTTCATTATTTGAAATCGCTGTAAGCAACGTTCATTTAGCCAATAACCTCCGGCATCTGATGTGAATAGGATGCTTGGAGGTTCTTTATATTGGTGAAAAATGCGCATAAGAAAAACGCCTGGCGGCGTCCTTTTAAGTTCGTTCAACTGAGTTCATACA
>NZ_JAWDJI010000045.1:0-40501 GCF_032465655.1 Paenibacillus sp. 3LSP
ATCACCTGACTCAACCGCAGCGCCGAGATGCCATCTGGGAGCAGGAACAGCTCCAATGCTTGGAACCATTTCACCAAAGGCAAATGGGTTCTTTCAAAAATGGTGCCGACCAAAGGCGAGGCTTGATAGCCACATTTTCCGCATTCAAATAAAGGAATATGTCGAGTGGACAGACGGGTGCACTCGGTATAAGCACAGCGCGGGCAGACAAAGCCATTTGGCCACTTCATCGCGATAATCGCCTCGATACAGTCGGCCTCGCTTTGAAAACGGCTACTGATAGATTTAAGCCCCATGCTCGTACCTAATTCCATGTCCGATCCCTCCAATTGAAGTTCCTCTAGTCACTGAATACGCACGTGCGTTCCCTTTTTTCTCATTATAGCAAACATACGTTCTTGTATCAACTAAAAAATCCCAAATCTTCACGAAAAATGTGGATGTTCAGATCACTGTGCAGCCTTAGTTTAATCCCCCTGATCGATTCGCCAATTCTGAATCAAAGGGATAATCGTGCAAAAGGTGGGACTGGGGGGAGAAGCCCCCTAATCTCTCAATTCTGATCAAAAGGGATAATGATGCAAATAGGCACAGCAGGGCGTACTAAGGCGCGAAGAGCCGCAATAAGGCGAAAAAAGTTAAAAAGGCACAATAGAAGAAATAAATAAAATATGCAAAATAAATGAAATAAACAAAATAAGCGCAAAAAGCGAAAGAAGTAAAAGAAGTGAAAAAAGTGAAAGAAGTGAAAGAAATGAAAATAGCGAAAATAACGATAATAACGAAATAGCGGAAAAAGAGAAAGTAGAGAAAGTAGAGAAAGTAGAGAAAGTAGAGAAAGAAGTGAAAGAAGCGCCATAGGACCAATAGGGCGAAATTAAATTGAGAAATAAGACGCGAAGGGCGCCTCTCTTTCTCGATCTCTACATGCTGAATGAAAGTACTGAATGAAAGGGATAATGGTGTAAAAGGGCAAGCGGTTAGGTAGTCAAGGGTTCAATCAGACATGGGTTCTATCAGTCATACGTCCAATTAGTCATACGTTCAATTCATCAGTCATGGGTTCGAGCAGGATGGGTTCATGCGTTCAAGTATTCGTGTGGTCAAGTCAGTCAAGCGGTCGTGAAAATTGTTCGAAGACCTGTCACATTACTTCGGGAGTTTCTGACAAACGGCTGGGATTCTATCGACTCTTTTCTGGTAGTATGGTATTATGATAGTCTGATAACGTATTAGCGAACTAAAGCGGTGTTTTGAGTTGAGCTAATAGTATTACTCAGGGGGAGAGAGATAGATGAAAGTTAATAGAAAAATGGTTTTGATGAGCCTCGTGATGGCTCTGGTGTTGACGATGCTGGCCGGGTGTTCAGGGTCGGGAGCCGGGAAAGAGGATAATCAACTGGTGATTGGGATCGATGATAAGTTTGCACCAATGGGATTCCGCGATGAAAATAACGAGATTGTGGGCTTCGATATTGACTACGCTAAAGCGGCGGCGGAGAAAATGGGAATGGAAGCCACGTTCCAGCCGATCGACTGGTCGGCTAAGGAATCTGAGTTAAACAGCGGACGGATCGATCTGATCTGGAACGGATATACAATTACGGAGGAGCGCAAGGGCAAGGTCCTCTTTACGAAGCCTTATTTGAAAAATAGCCAAGTGGTCGTAACGCTGGCCGATTCGGAAATTACTCAGTTGAGTGATCTAGCTGGCAAGACAGTGGGTCTGCAGGCGTTGTCTTCCGCAGCGGATGCGCTGGATGCAGCTCCGATCAAGAGCGAGATCAAAACGATCTCGGAGTTCCCGGACAACGTACTTGCACTTACGGATCTCAAAACGAAACGGCTTGATGCAGTTGTAATCGACGAAGTTGTAGCGAGATACTACATGGCGAAAGAAGAAGGTACGTTTAAGCTGCTGGATGAGTCGCTGGCGCCTGAAGAATACGGCATCGGCGTGAAGAAAGGCAACGAGGAGCTGCTGAACAAGCTGCAGAAAGCGCTCGACGAGCTGAACCAGGACGGTACCGCTTCGGAAATTTCGAAGAAATGGTTTGGCGAAGATAAAGTGCTGAAGTAGATACGAAAGCGTAGAAACCGGATTGCTTCGGAATCCGGTTTTTTGCTGATTAAGTTAAAATTCAAGATGTTCCGAGGAGAGCGATCATGAGTCTGGAGTATTTGTTAAGTATCCTAGGGCCGATGCTGGAAGGAACGAAAACGACGATTTGGCTGTTTCTGCTTGCCATTGTGACCTCGATTCCGCTGGGCTTCGCCTTTACCTTTATGGTTCGCAGCCGAATCAAGCCGGTCGCTTGGTTTGCCGGAGCTTATATTTACGTCATGCGCGGTACGCCGTTGCTGCTGCAAATGCTGTTCGTTTGCTTTGGGTTGCCGGTTATCCCGGGTATCGGCGAGTACCTCGTCATGGATCGGTTTGTTGCTGCTTGCGTTGCTTTTACGTTGAATTACGCGGCGTACTTCGCCGAGATCTTCCGGGGCGGCTTGCTGGCGATTGACAAAGGACAATATGAAGCCGCAAAGGTGCTAGGGCTTAGCCGCTGGCAGACGACAACGCGAATCGTGTTGCCGCAGATGCTGCGCATCGCGCTGCCCGCTGTCTCCAATGAGTCGATTACGCTGATCAAGGATACAGCGCTGCTTTATGCAGTGGCTGTTCCCGAGCTGCTGCATTTCGCGCAAACGGCCGTCAACCGGGATTTTACGATCGTACCTTTTGTACTTGCAGGCGTGTTATATCTGTTGATGACATTGGTGTTGACCGTGCTGTTTAAGGCGTTGGAACGGAAGTTCAAATTTGAGTAAAGGGCTGGAATCATGGATCAAGCAATCGTTCAAGTCGAGCATTTACGTAAATCGTTTGGCCACCTGGAGGTGCTGAAAAACATTTCCTTTAATGTCGCTGCGAGCGAAGTGCTGGCGGTGATTGGGCCGTCCGGATCGGGCAAGAGCACGATGCTGCGCGCCTTGGCCCATCTTGAGGAAATTGATGGGGGGACGATCCGGATTGGCGGGGAGCCGCTGGTTGACAATGGGCGGTATGCCGGCAGCGCCAAGCTCAAGGAAATTGCTACCCGCATGGGCATGGTGTTCCAGCATTTTAATCTGTTCCCGCACCTTACGGTGCGCGGGAACCTGGAGCTCGCGCCTAAGCTGGTAAAAAGGCAGCCGTCTGCCGACATCCGCTCTAAAGCGACGGAGTTGCTGGAGAAAGTGGGGCTCTCCGATAAAGCGGAGGTCTATCCGTCTAACTTGTCCGGGGGGCAAAAGCAACGGGTTGCCATCGCCCGGGCCCTGATGATGAACCCGGAGATCCTGCTGTTCGACGAGCCGACCTCTGCGCTGGATCCTGAGTTGACGGGCGAGGTACTGCAGGTGATGAAGCAGCTCGCCGAAGAGCGGATGACGATGATTGTCGTCACGCATGAGATGGGTTTTGCGCGGGAGGTAGCCGACCGCGTGATGTTTATGGCGGACGGGGAGATTATCGAGTCCGGCCCGCCGGAGCAGCTGTTTGGTGCGCCGCAGCATGAGCGTACGCGGTCCTTTTTGCAGCGGGTGCTGTGATCACTAAATTCAACAACGGCGGCAGCCTCGGAACTTCAACTACGAAGTTTGAGGCTGCCGCCGTTTTTTACCACCCTATTTTATTTCACCGAGTAAACCCCTTCTTTGTAAATCAACGTATAAATCATGCCCGAATCGGTCAGAACGTACTGGTCCACGGCATCCTTGGACAAGCGACGTTGTTTCCCGTCGGCAGCAATATGGTATATGCCGGGCTCATAACCGTGGGATACGTAGTAGACACCGGACTTACTGACCTCAAAGGTCGTATCAGCCGTCGCACCGGGCGCCAGAGCAGCCAGCCTCTTCTCTTGACCTGTTGCTGGGTCAAACCGGAATAACTCCATGTCCGTGCCGCTGGCGGACGTATAATAAAATACGTTCTCATACATCCGGATCTGGGAAATGTTCCGTGACGACAAGGCAACGGCGGGCTTTCCGCCATTTAACCCGGTGCGCATCAAGTGACCCGAGCTGTCTTCTAGATAATACAGTTGCTCGCCAATCACCCAGAATTGGCTTGCACCCGCGGCCAGCTTCACATGTGCCCGGCCGGTTGTATCGATCTGGTACACGGAGTTCGGATCCTTCGGATCGCTGTCATTAAAGCCGATCGTATAAAGGGCTCCGTTTTTCAGCACCAACGAGGAATCGGTTCTGTACCCGACCCCGCCGTTTTCTTCCACCGAACGGGCCACGCCGTAGGCATATCCGGGCTCTCCGAGCAATTCCTTCTCTCCGGTTGTCATGTTAAACCGGCTCAAGTTGTTCGCCACTTCCGTCATAAACCGGAAATCGGTATAGTACAGGGCTTCCCGGTCTGAGGCAAGACCGGCCAAACTTTTCGCCGACAAGACCTCCTGCAATGCTCCGTTCTTCACCCGGTACAACATGTCCCCGCCCATCGTTAAATCGCCGACATGCAGGTTAACAAATAGTTCGTTATCTGATTTCCATACATCCGTCAGCCAGCCATCCTCCGGCCGCCAATCGCCGAGCGTGGCGATTTTTTCGGCCTGTTGCTTTTTAAGGTCATAGGCGTACAGGTACGCTTGATTCTTCACCGTGGACACGTAGTAGAAAAGATCGCCGATCCGTTTTCCCGAATGGAACACTGGTGTACCGGGTACCTGAACTCGCGTCGCTTTGTTGCTTCCCGATTTCCGGAAAAGCTGCTCTTCTACGGAAGCACCGTTGTTCAGGTATACAGTTTTCATGTAATAGACGTCGGTTTCATACTGCGTCAACGGGGTCGCTATCTTCTCATAGTCCACCCGTTTCCGTCGATCGGTCAGTTGTGTTTTAATCGAATCTTTGACTGCTAGCGTATCCGGGTGCTTCAGGTTAATCGGCGTATCGCCGATCAGAATCAACCCATCCAGCCAAGCGATCTGTTTGCCAAGTGCGGTCGCGGCATCCCTCAGAGGTAACATAACCCGCCCGCCAATTTTTTGCGGCGGCACGTCGAGCTTCACCGATTCATCGTTAACAAGCATGGTCTTGCTGTTCACTTTGAATTTGACCGTTCGCTTGAGTGTTACGTTCCGGAGGACCACATCGTCCGGCGTCTTTGCGTTCCAGACGACTTCCCAATACCCTTGGTTGGCCCCGGTGGTATGCTCGGCCAAGTATCCCATCAGACGAATAGGCACGAGGACGCGCCCGTTACGCTGGACGACTTCATAATCTCCGCTAATATCCGTCTTCTGTCCTTGCAAAAACGCTTTGCTTTGATAGTCGTAAGGAATGATCGCCAGCTCGTTGAACGCCTCTTTCAGCGAACTGCTGCTGCTTCCTTGGACTGGGCTGCTAGCTTTCTCAGCGGCATGAACTCCGGCTGTTCCCAGCCCTAGACATGCTGTTAATAGCAGCAACATGATTTTCTTCTTCAATACGAAACTCTCCCTTCAATAAACCAGACACAAGATGTCATCTAATGACTAGACGCTTCAACTCTTGTAAAAGTTGCTATGTCAAAGCTAGCGCAATTAGGAGGTAACGCGAGCATTTTTGACAACCCTGTTGTAGAATCAAAAAGAAGACGTTTACACCAGCAGGATGGAGGAACCTAGGAAATGTTAGATCAATATGCATCGGCCACCGTCGTTTCGACGGCATGCAATTATATCATGGAGCGTCCGGACAAGTTCACTCATACCTACCGGACCTATATTAAATTAAGAGAAAACGGAGCACAAGAGCTCCGATTCTGGCATAGCAATGCCATCGACTCCACATGGGATACCGGTTCGGTTGCCCGCGGCGGGGAATATGGCGGACAGTGGCGAATCGAAGCTGCTTACGTCGGGGACGGCGGCTTGGAACCGCAGGGTTCGGTCGTGCCCGGTTCACAGGTACGCGTTACGTTTGACGGCGGCAACGAAGTCAAAGCGGTTGCCCCCGGGGAGTTGTTTTGGAGCGATCCGGTCAAGATCGACCTGCCGGAAGGCCATCTGCTGGCGTTTACTTGGACGATTTCAACGGAGTCTGGAGGCAAAACGGTTCCCTACAATACCGAGCAGATGTTAGTAATGGCGTTTGATGCGCCGGGAGCATGTGCGGATCAAGCTGCTGCCGATGGCTTTGTGCAGTCGGAGAATCTGCTGGTCATGCCCGCATTGATTGCCAGCGCAAAGCCGGTGCAGCAACGCCTCATCTTCCTTGGTGATTCGATTACGCAAGGCGTAAGGACTCGCCGGGACGGTTACGAGTATTGGGCGGCGCGAATTGCCGATGGCTTAGGCAATGATTATGCTGTATGGAACCTTGGCTCCGGCTGGGCACGAGCCTACGATGCTGCCGCCGATCGGGCCTGGCTGAACAAGGTGAAGCTGGGGCAGGCTCCAGGGACGAACACCCAAATCATCCTGGCGCTTGGGGTTAACGATATCGATATCGGCGCCCGTACTTCAGAGGAGCTGCTGGCCGACCTGACGACCATCGTTTCCTTACTTCGCCAAAACGATCCGACTACGGAAATAATCCTGTTCACCGTTCCGCCATTTAATTTCAGCGAAGAGCGGGAACAGGTCTGGCGGCGGGTCAATGATCATATCCGCTCCGCCTCGCTTCCGGGCGTTGACCGCGTCTTTGACATGGCCGTTCATCTGTCCCAGCCCGCGCCGCAGGATCACCGGCTGCGTCCGGAATTCATGAGCTCGGAGTACGATCCCCATCCGAATGGAGCGGCAGGCAAGGTCGTGGCCGACGCATTCTTGGCGTGGTACTTCAGTGATGATGAACGGGAGCGCTGAGATGATGAGCACCCCTCTTCTGAATGTAGGGATCTTTGCCCATGTCGATGCGGGCAAGACAACGACGACGGAACATATTTTGTATACCAGCGGGCGGATTCGGACGCCGGGCCGTGTGGATGACGGCACCGCGCTGACGGACTCGCTGGAAGTTGAACGCCAGCGCGGGATTTCCGTTCGTGCGGCGATGACGAATTTTACTTGGAAAGGTACGCAGGTGAACTTGATTGATACGCCGGGCCACGTCGATTTCCTGTCCGAAGTGGAGCGTTCGCTGCGCGTGATGGATTGCGCGGTGCTGGTGATCTCCGCCGTAGAAGGCGTTCAGGCCCAAACGGAAATGATCTGGAACGCGCTTCTTAAGCTGCGAATTCCAACGATTCTATTCGTCAACAAAATGGACCGGGTTGGCGCGGACCCTGATGCGGTGCTGGCGCAAGCACGCAAATATCTGTCCCCGGACATCGTTCCAGTCCAGCATCCGCTGGGGATGTGGCAGGATTATCAAGGAGCGGCGGATTTGTGGAGCGCGGGAGGTGAAGCGGCGGCGGCTGATGCGGGAAGTCTTGAGGCGTTCACGGCGGCGCGGAGCGGCTTGATCGAAGCGTTGGCCGAGCGAGACGAGGCGTTGCTCGAGGCCTACCTTAGCGGGGAGGAGGTCGCGGAGGAACGCTGGGAACGCTGTGCGGAGGAGCAAGCGAGATCTGCCCGAATCTATCCGCTGCTGTACGGGGCGGCGACGAAGGGAATGGGTATCGCTGAGCTGCTGGATGCCATGGTGCGCTACTTCCCTCCGGCGGAAGGGGATCCGGAGGCCCCGCCCTCCGGCGTCGTGTTCAAGATCGAACGCGACAAGACGATGGGCCGGATGGCTTATGTTCGCCTTTATGAAGGCAGCCTCCGCAATCGCGATACCGTATACAACTATACGCAGAACCTCAGCGAGAAGGTGACACAGATCCGCAAAATCGACGGAACACGTTCGGAAGATATCGGTCTGCTGCGGGCAGGCGATATCGCGGCCGTCTGCGGCTTATCCCACGTCCGGATCGGCGATGTACTGGGGCGGCCGGATGCAGTGCCGGCTGAAGCGAAGCTGGCCGTTCCGCTGCTTACGGTACAGGCTCATCCAGCCAACGAAGCAGAATACCGCGCCGTAGCGGAAGCGCTGCAGGAGCTGTCCGACGAAGATCCGCTGCTGGACGTGCAATGGCTGCAGGAAGAACGAGAGCTGCACGTAAAGGTGATGGGGCCGATCCAGCTGGAAGTGTTAAGCAGCGTCATGGAATCCCGTTACGGCTTGAAGGTGACCTTTGGGAAGCCATCGGTCATTTATAAAGAAACACCGAAGCAAGCCGGGGAAGGGTTCATCGCTTATACGATGCCGAAGCCGTGCTGGGCGATCCTGCGATTCCAGATCGAGCCCGGACCTCGGGGAAGCGGCTTGGTCTACGAAGCCCGGGTGCGGGACGAGGATCTGCTGCCGCAATATCAGAACGAGGTGGCGCGCCGTGTTCCTGAGGCGTTGCAGCAAGGGCTGTATGGCTGGGAGGTTACTGATCTGAAGGTGACGTTGGTCTATGGCCAGCATCACGTATGGCATACCCATCCGCTGGATTTTGCTGTCGCCACGCCGATGGGAATTATGAATGGGCTGGCGAATACCGGGACCCAATTGCTGGAGCCTATTTTGCATGTCCGCATCGTTGTCCCCGAAGAGAATGCCGGTCGGGTAATGAATGACCTCGTGCAGATGCGCGGCCGGTTCGAGCCGCCTCAGCTGCAAGGAGAACGGGTGCTGATTGAAGGGCATGTACCGCTCTCGACTTCGCTGGATTATCCGATTGAACTTAGCTCGTACACCAAGGGACGCAGCACCTTTGCTTCCTCCTTTGCCGGCTATGAACCGTGCCCGCCGGATGTGCACGCCGAGCGGGTTCGGCGAGGGGTTAATCCGTTAGATCAGGCGAAATATATTCTCAGTGTGCGCAAAGCACTGCAAGGGTAGTTCATCAACAGGTTCATCTTAGTCGAAATAGGAACCGAATTGCTTAATGTAGAAGGAACAATGGACCTTGACCGGAAGCTGGCTGAACATCTCATGCCAATCGGTCTTTTTCCACTCATCATAACTCATGCTGTTGCGCACATATTTCCCGAGCCCAATCCCGTCGGTGCGGTGGCGTTGCATGGTCTTGATCACCCGCAGCGCTTCCGAAACGATATGTTCGCTGACCAGCTTTTCAACCTTTGTCCGTTCAGAGGTGCTTAGTTTTGCATTGCCAATGTACTCATCCACACTTCCATAGATCTTCAAATAAATATTCGCTTCATAATCGCCGGACGTGTTCTTCGTAATCACGATCCGGCGTTTGCTTTTTACCGCATTGACGGAAATCGCCTTCAAGTCGGGATGCTCCGTCGTCAGGGTAAACTCGCCCTCTTGCAGGTTCGAATACAACAGCATGAACAGGTAAACGTCTTCCCACGGCAGCTTCGCAATCATTCGATCATCCCGCATCAAGGCGATGCCGCTGATGGTAATATCCTTCTCCTTCTCCAGGACTAAGGCGGCAATTGGATCCTCCCCGTCATCGAAGTAATCGCGGGTAAATTCGTACAACGAGGTTCGGGGGAGCGATTGTATTGAGTATTCTTTTTGCAACAGCTTGTTGATATAGTTCGCCGTCTTGGTATGCCGCGGATATTCTTGGCTGATGATCTTCCCGGCATCTCCCTCGACGACGACCATTGAAGTTCGGATGGAAATGCTGGGATCGCGCAGAAACGTATCTAAATACGGCCAGAAGCCGCGGCGGGCTAACTCCTCACCGATCAAAAAGGTGCGAATTTGTCCGCTGGCAATGATTCGGCTGGTCCGCAACGACAAGGCCTCCCTCGCTTGCTTTGGACTTGAAGCGATCGTTGACAGCAATTCGTCGGTTGTTTTGCCATCCCGGGCGTATTGCGAAACCAGCGGAATGCTGACCGTAGCCTTAATCTTATTCTCGGGAGCCGCATCAAAAGCGGCCGTTTCAATATAACCAACTCGTTCCAGAATCCGCTGGTCCCGGCTGCAGCCGGTGAGTACAAGGATGAGAACGGCAGCGAACAGAAATCGTCTAAGCATGTTTCTTCAACCTCCTTTGCATGAGTAGAAGCACAATCAGCAGCAACGGGAGCCCGAAGGCAACACCTATCTGTACAAAGGTGAAATAGCTGGACCAAGACTCTACGACGATTAAGGTTTTGGGGATCATCCCTACAAGGATGGTTGCAACCATGGAAACGAAGACGATCACCTTCCAGGGGATTTGGGGAAAGACCTGCGCCAACGCCTCCTGACCGGCCCAATAGTACATGCCTGCCGTCTGCACGATTGAGAACAAGAACAGGCTGAAGAGAAAGTTCTGGATGCGTTCAATGAACGGAAACCGTAAATAAGCATACATATCGAGGATCGGAAACGACGAATGGACCAGAGCGTGATGACCGAAGAAGCCGTAAGCCATAATCGAAACGAGCAGATACACGAACATGGTAATTCCGTTTCCTAGATGGATATATTTCAACCATTTTTTGTTTTTTTCCGCATAGGGAAAAAGAAACAGGCACAACTCGTATCCCAAAAACGCGCCGTACAGGTTGTTCAGCCCCTCGTACATATCCGCTCCTTCCTTAAGCCAAAAAGGAGTAAAGCGGGAGAGATCAAACTCATGGACGAAGAGTACGATCAGCGGAATTTGCAACAGCAGGAGCAGCGAGAAGATGACATTCGCTTTAGACATGGTATAGATCCCTTTAGTAATGTAGAGAACCACCAGCACGTCCACGAAGGTTTTGAGAATGAGGTCAGAGGTCGCCGGAAAGATCAGCATCTGATATATCAAAGCGTATTGCTTGATGACAAGGCAACCGCTCATGCTGAATAACCCCCATAACAGCACATATAGAGGGATTAGCAGGAATCGCGGCAGTGAAGCGCTGAGAATGTCAAATATTGATTGGCCTCGGCCCATTCGGTACACCGCAGAGATCAGCATAATGTTCAGCGTCACCAGCACGAACATAGGAAGGATCATCAGCCAGCCGTTGGTCCCGAAATCGTGGGCCGTGAGGCGCGGCAGAGTGAACAGGACGGCACCGCTTTGGGTATTGAACACCATCAGGGCGATATGGAAGCGATTGAGTTTTTCCCGTTCCACTGGAGTCACCTATTTCTTCATTTTGTTGGACGTTTTGTTGGGAGTACGGGATTGCGTTGGGCGTTTGGACAACATCCAGAAGGGGCCCCGGATAAAGGTATCCTTCCAATCGCCCGGTTTAATCGGCGCGAGCGGAAGGGTGTACGGCGCACCTAAGCTGGTCAGCTTGGACAGATGGATAATCACCAGCCCGAGGCCGAACATAAATCCGAAGTTCCCGAGCATCCCGGATAAGATGATCAGCAAGAATCGAATCAGTCGAATCGAACCGCTCATCGTGTAGCTGGGAATGACGAAGGAAGCGATGGCGGACATTGCAACGGCAATGATCAGAATGTTACTGGTAAACCCGGCTTCCACCGCTGCAGTACCGATCACGATACCGCCAACGATACCGATCGTTTGCCCGATTTTGGTAGGCAGACGAACCCCAGCTTCTCGCAGCAACTCCAAGGTCGTTTCCATCAACAGCGCCTCCAGGACGGGAGGGAAGGGGACGCGGCTGCGCGATTCAGACATCGAAGCGAGCAAATTTTGCGGAATCATCTCGTAATGGTACGTTGTGATTGATACATACATCGAAGTTAAGGTGAGCGTAAGAATAAAGGCGACATAGCGCAACAGTCGAAGAAACGTCCCCACAGCCCAGCGGCTGTAATAATCGTCAGGCGAGGTGAAAAATTCAAATACGGTTGTAGGCCCAATGATGACCGACGGGCTCTGGTCCAAGAGCACAAGCACCCGGCCTTCATTCAACTTGGATACGGCAACATCGGGGCGCTCTGAGCTCAGATACAGAGGGAAAATGGTGGCAGGGTAGTCTTCGATCATCTGTAAAAACATGCTGCCATCCAAAACACCGCTGTACTCGATGCCCTGAATCCGCTCCGACATCCGATTGACGAAGTCCATATTGGCAAATCCGTCGATATAAAGCATACATACCTTCGTTTTGAACACTTCGCCGACTTCAAATTGTACAACTTTCAGACGATTGCTCTTCAGCCTGCGGCGGATAATGGACAGATTGGTATCCAGCGATTCATTAAAGGCATCATGCGGGCCGACGATGACAGATTCCGTTTCAGACTGCTCGATGGATCGGACGTCGGGACCGTAAGCCGAAATTAAATAAACCCC
The DNA here is from genome assembly GCF_032465655.1 of Paenibacillus sp. 3LSP. Taxonomy (NCBI): domain Bacteria; kingdom Bacillati; phylum Bacillota; class Bacilli; order Caryophanales; family Paenibacillaceae; genus Paenibacillus; species Paenibacillus sp. 3LSP. The sequence goes on from NZ_JAWDJI010000045.1 coordinate 12,188, forward strand.
CTGAGGTACAAATAGAGCGGCTTCGCCCTCCAAAATCCCTTGAATCACGTTCTTCGTTTCTTCTTCGCGCACGAACTGGGATTGCTGCAAGAGAGCTCCCAGTTCCTCCCTTTGAATATTTTCCAGCGGAATGATCACGTTGTTGATAAACTTGTGGTTGTCGACTAAATGATCAAAGTAGATAATGTCAGCCTGGATGGACGGATACGACCGATGCGATAGATCGGAACACCCGTTAAATTCCTCCAACACCCGCTCCAAAGTGAGCGGACCAGGGGCTTGAGGCTCAGTAAGATGTGATGTTTGTTGCTCTGGTTTATGCTTTACCATCGTCATGATAGTTTTCAATAATCGGGAGTTCAAGGCGCAATTCCTCCAACTGAGGTATTTTCTTCTATTGTGTGTAGCATTGATCGAACTATGCAGTTTTGCTGGGACAGGGACAGAACAAGTGCAAAAAAAAGAATACTGCGATGGTTCGCAGCATTCTATGTATGGTTATTCTATGGATTCACTTCAGCAACAGCCGGGATAATTCAGCATAACTGATAACCGGGGTATGGGGGAGATGCGGATCTGATTCGGGCTGGATGCCGCGGTGATTAAACCAAATGGAGTGCCAGCCGGCGCCGGCCGCTCCCACGACATCGTTACGCCAGGAATCTCCGATATACCAGCACTGATCCGGTGACATCTCCAGCTTCCCGGCAATCAGATTAAACAAGCGGGCATCCGGTTTCGTTAAACCTACCGCCCCTGAGATGAAGACCCGTTCGGCAGGAATCAGCCGATCGACCCCGAGTGCCCGGATCTTTCGCCATTGATGGTCCGGCGGCCCGTTCGTAATGATTCCGACAACAGCGCCGCGCGCCTTAAGTTCGCCGATCAGCTCCAGCGCTCCGGAGAACGGATGAATGTCAAATTGACGGCTTAGGTAAGCGGCCTGTACCGCTGCGGCTTGATCGGTTGTCAGCGAAAGCCCAAACTCCCCTAAGGAACGTACGAAACGTTCGGTGCGCATTGATTCCAGCTCATGTCCGTGGGTGGGCGTCCCCCCGACTTGGGCAGAGAGATAATCGCTGTAATAACGCATTCGGTGGTACGCTGATTCATAGGGGAAGTCCGGCCCGGTGTGCAGGATTTCTTCCAGTGCCTCGCGAAAAGGCTGCAGATGGTCGTATAACGTATCATCTACGTCAAAAAAGATCGCGCGGTTTGAAGTCATTGCGTTCATTGTGATGATCCCCTTCTCTTTACCAGCCGCAGTAGAAAACCGCGGCCTTTTCCTATAAAATGCTTATGTATTGTCCTGGCTGCGGGAGCCGTCGCCTTCCCATTATACGTGACAATTTCGAAAAATCCATAGTTCGACCGGTCCTTTTCGGATATGATGGGATCGGACTGTATACTTTGGGCGGAAAGGTTTGGAGCGGACGTGAAAAAGCCGAAACGATGGTTTACCTTAAGAAATCAAATCTTCATCAGTTTTATGCTGCTGATGATTTTTGTCCTGGGCATCGCCAGCGTACTCACTTATTATCGGATGTCCGCGCTGCTGCAAACCAATGCGGAGAAGCATATCAGTCAAACCGCGATGCAGGCTAATGGTCGATTGGATGCACTGATTGCCCAGATCAATACGCTGACCACGCAGGTCGCCACCGATGCTTACGTTCAGAGGCTGCTGCTCGCTGAGGTGCAAGGGAAGGAGACGCCCTTTAGTTCGCGCCAATCGCTGCTACCGCTGTTTAGTGACTATCAGGCTTATGTGACCGGCATCAAGTCGCTGGAATTATATACCAATGATTACCGCCGTTTGTTCCCGCTGAACGAAACCCAGTTGATTGACACGATCGACTCGGAATGGATTAATGCAGCGAATTGGGGCAAAGGTTCGCTTGTCTGGATCGGGATCGATCCGCGCGATCCGTCCACCGTGCTGGCACTGCGCCGGGTGAGCTTGCTCGACCGCTGGTTTTCATCCGGGGGATATTTGATGGTGCGGCTCGATCGGACTTATTTTCAAATTCATGATCAGATCGACGAGGATGTGGGGGAGTATATTCTGCTGGTCGACGGGAATCAACGTCCTGTGGCAACCAACTTCAGCTTCCCTGCGGAAGAATTAAATGTGAAGGAACTGCTGAGCAACGAGGGGAAAAATATCACCATCGGCGAACAGAAGTTTATCGAGGTCAAGCAAGCCTCTAAAGCAACCGGGTGGACGCTGGTCTTCTTCACACCCATGAGCTACGTCACCAGCGGGATTTCCGCGCTGCGCACAGCTGTCCTCGCTTCGGGAGCCATCGGGGTGCTGCTGTTCCTGATCATGTCGCTGTCGCTGTCGACGATGATTACCCGCCCGATCTTCCGGCTCATCAAGGCGATGCGCGGGGCGAGATTCGGGGTGCTTCAGCGGAACCCGATGTTCTCAAGCACGATGGAAATTAACGAGCTGAACAATTCCTATAACCAAATGGTCGATAATATGAACGAATTGATCCGCGTCGTTTATGAGAAGGAGCTTCTGCAGAGCCGAACCGAATTAAAAGCGCTGCAGGCTCAGATCAATCCTCATTTCCTGTTTAATACGCTGGAGGCCTTCTATTGGTCACTGGAGGATAAGGGAGAGGAGGAGTTGGCCAACCTGGTCGTCGGCATGTCCAGCTTGTTCCGGTACATTATCAGCAGTCCCAACCAGGACGAGTGGGTGACGATTGAGGACGAGCTGGAGCATGTGGAACGTTATCTGCAGCTGATGGATATTCGGCTTGCAGAACGCTTAACCTGGTCCATTGATGCCGGCGAATTCCGCCACGTGAAAATTCCTAAGCTTCTGATTCAGCCGCTCGTGGAAAACGCGATTTGGCATGGGGTTGAAAAGCAACTCGGCCAGGGCAAAGTAAGCGTATGTGTTGAACCCTCAAACAAGGAAGGGTACTTAAAAATCACTGTGCAGGACAACGGTCCCGGCATGGATGAGGAGACGTTAAGCGGCTTAATGCAAGCGATGGAAGGCGGGCCTTCCATCTCCTCGAAGGGGACAGGCGTCGGGATTGTGAATGTACACCGGCGGTTGCGTTTGTATTATGATGAGCAAGGGAAGAAGCACGGTTTGCAAGTAACCAGCCGCCCGGGCGAAGGAACGTCCGTGAGCTTTGAAATACCTAGTGATTACGGGGGAACGGTATGAAGCAGACAAAAACCATACTTGTGGTGGAAGATGAACCGAGAACAAGACAGGGCTTTACGAAAACATTGGAAGCCTGGTCTGCCGGCCGATACCGGATCGAGGCAGCGGACAGCGGACAGGCGGCGCTGGCTTGGCTTGAACACAATGTCGCTCACCTGCTCATCACGGACATCCGCATGCCTGGCATCAGCGGGCTGGAGTTGATTGAGATGCAGCAACGCCATAAGCATTTCAAGCCGGTGGCGATCATCATTTCGGGTTATGCGGAATTCGAATATGCGCAAAAAGCGATGCAGCTCGGCGTCGTTAATTACTTGCTGAAGCCAGTGGACAAGCATAAGCTGGTTCAAGCCGTAGAGCAGGCGCTGCGGGTAGAGGACGACCGGCATCGGATCGAAACGATGGAGAAACTGGTGGATCCACGGTTGCTGGAGACCAAGGATACGGATACGCAATATACGCCTCAGGTCCAGGAGGCATTGAACTACCTGGACGAACATTTGCACGAGCCGATTACGATGCGTCAGGTGGCCGATCATCTGCATCTGAATCCAAGTTACTTTAGCGTGCTGTTCAAAGAGCAGACCGAGCTTACCTTCAGCGAATATATCACCCGATTGCGGGTGCTCCGTGCCAAGGAGCTGCTGCTAAGGACAACGATGTCCGTTGGGGAGATTGCGGAGCGTGTCGGTTATCAAAGCGACAAGTACTTTATCAAGGTGTTCAAAAATTACGAAGGAATGAGTCCCAGCAAATACCGCAGCCAGACGAAAGAGACGGAAGATGACGCTTAAGCCTTGACCATTTTGTCACAGATCTTTGCGGCGAAATGGGGGTTCAGCTTCGCGTGCTATGGAAGCGGAATCATCAACGTGATAAACTTGGATTGAAGCGGTTACACGAATAGCCGAGATAATTAGGGGGCTAAAGCATGTCCAACCAGAAAACAGCATCCATTCTGTGGATTGCGCTTCTCCTGTTGTTGGGACTTACCGGTTGCGTAGGCGACAAGGTGGCAGGAGGGGGCGGGGCGGATGACCATGAAGCATCGGCGGCCAGTGCGAAGGTCACGATCCAATTCATGCATCTGTGGCCGGCAGGTTCCTCTCCGCAGCAAAATAAACTGGTAAATGAGATCATTGACCAATATCAATCCGAGCATCCGAATATCACCATACAGCAAGAAGTGATGGAAAATGAGCAATACAAAAACAAACTAAAAATACTGTCTGCGGCGAACGAACTGCCTGACGTTGGTGTCACTTGGGCGGCGGGTTTCATGGACCCTTACGTGAAGGGAGATCTGTTTGCCCCGCTTGATGATGTGTTGGAACGCGGTTTGAAGGACCAATTCGTACCGGGGGCCACTGATGCCTATGCGGTACAGGGCAAAACGTACGGCTTGCCGATCGAACTGAACATCTCACCGATTTATTATAATAAGGCAATTTTTGATAAATACAATTTGGAAGTGCCGCAGACCTACGATCAGTTCCTGGACGTGATTCACACGCTGAACATCAAAGGGGTCACCCCCATCGCGCTGGGGAACCGGGATCGTTGGACGGGCTCGATCTGGTATATGTACCTGGCCGACCGGATCGGCGGACCGGAAACGCTGAAGCAGGCCATCGATCGCACGGGCAGCTTCGAGAATCCAGCGTTGATTCAGGCGGCGGCTGAAATTCAGAAGCTGGTGGATATGAACGCTTTTAATAAAGGCTTTAACGGCTTGTCTAATGAAGAAGGTAAAATGGTCTTCATCAAAGAACATGCCGCCATGTTCTTGGCGGGAACCTGGGAGGTGCCTAACTTTACAAGTAATCCGGACGTCCCTCAGCAATTTAAAGACAATGTTGGGTTCTTCAAATTCCCAACCTTCACCGGCGGTAATGGGGACATTAATAGCTGGGTAGGCGGACCGGGGGTTGGTTTGTTCGTTGCGGAAAACTCCAAGGTCAAAGACGAAGCGAAGGAGTTCGTGGAATATTTCATTAGTAAGTGGGGAGCTGAGTCGGTTAGCACGGCCGGGGTCGTTCCGGCAACCAAGGTGGATACGACAGCTTCGGATTTACCCAAGCTCTACATCGATCTGTTGGATGAGCTGAACAAGGCCAGCAACCTGACCTTATTTGCCGACGTGCAAATGAAATGGAACGCGGCCCAGACGCATTTAAATATGATCCAAGCCTTGTTCGGTAAAGCGGTGACGCCGGAGCAATTCGTGAAGGAGCATGAAGCCGCATTGCAGCAAGATGAATAAAGAATCCGGGCTTAAAGCAAGAACCTTCCGCCAATTGGCGCAAGGTTCTTATTTTTGGGGACTAGCCGACGTATTTAGATAGGGAGATCAGCGCCGTCATCGTAATGATGTTCAGCAGTGTGGAGATCAGCACGGTTTGAGAGGCGAAATCGGGTTCGTTGTCGTACTCCTCCGCCAGGATGGTGCTGTTGACACCGGTAGGCATACCGGAAGCGATCAGCAGGGCTTGGGCCGGAATTCCTTTGAGGTTCAGCACCCATACCAAGATGAACCCGATTGCCGGGCCAATCAACAGACGCAGAACGACGCTCACATAGACTTCAATCCGGTCGAGCCGCAGCGGATATTTGACAATTTGAGCGCCAAGCGTCAGCAGGGCGATGGCTACCATCGAGTCGGCGATGTAGCCAAGCGGCTTAGATACAAAATAAGGAATCGGCCATTGAAGCAAGTGCAGCGCCATCCCAAGCACCAAGGCGTAAGGTACGGGCATCTTGAGAAACCCGATCAACGCGGCCTTCAGCGTACCGCCGGATTTGGCCCGTTGCACGGACATCACGCCGTAGGTGAACGTGACCAGGCTTTGGAACGTCATGACCAGCGCTTGAACGGAAGTAGCCAACGGATCACCTTTAAAGGCCAGCTGATTAATCGGCAATCCGTAATTGCCGGAGTTGTCGAGGATCAAGCTGTTGGTGAAGGCGGCCCGCATGCCAGGTCTAAACTTCAGACGCCAGCTGACGAGCCGGCTGACCCCATAGAGCAGCAGGACGTACAAAACGTAAAATGCTGTCACGCTTCCCAGCAGCTCGGCGGACATCTCCGATTCGTACATGCTGACGAAGACGACGGCAGGTGTCACGAAGTAGAAGTTGATTTTGGCCAGTGTATACAAATCAAGCTTAAAGGCGCGTTGCATCAAGGCGCCTAATCCAATGAGGATAAAAATAGGCAAAACGACATCTAATACAATCTCGCCGATCATCTCTTGCTGTTCACTTCTTTCTGATGCGCTAATCTAGAATTAGACGCGGATCTGGAATCGAATACCGTTTAATGGCAGTCGCTAGTTATTATATCACGCCTGCCGCTGTGTAGAAGATGCAAATTGATCTGCTGCTGCAGGTAGGTTATCATAGCACCTGCTTGAGTGGATAATAAAAGACTTGTATACAAAATGAATGAAGTGAGAACGTGAAAAGGAGAAAGCGCCTATGATGACTCCTTCCAGACAGCCTCATCCTGTTCTTCGCGATGTGGAACGATTGATTCAACTGGAGATGGAGATGACGAAGTTTAATAACGAACGTTCTTTGTATTTGAAGGAATCTCATTTTACAGTGACACAAATCGGCGGGACGACGCTGCTGTTGGACGAGTTATCCCCGTTATCCAGTTATTACAATCGTGTGATTGGCTTTGGCCCTGCCGATTTGGAGCGGCTGCCGGAGATTCTTGGGAAGTATGCTGCCTCTGGTATCGATCCTTGCTTTGACCTGAGCCCGGACCGGCAAACCAGCGAAGTGGCGGAGGCGTTGGCCGCTAAAGGCTTCGTGCCGAGGCTTCAGCTCGCTTTTCTCAAGCATGAGTTCGATAAGGAAAACCTTGGATTAGAGTCTTCGGAACGAGCTCAATCGAGGGAAGGAATTCACATGGCTCAGGTCTCTAACGAAGCAGAGGCTCTTGCTTTTATCCAGTTGATCGAGCGATCACGCGGCGGGGACGGTTCATCGCTGGACGAAGGAATGGTGAAGCGGAAGATCCGGTATTACTATCGGGACGATTTTCGAAATTACGTTGCCTCTCTTGGAGGGGAGCCGGCAGGAATGGGTTCTTTGTTTGTGCGCGGCGATACCGGGTATTTAGCCAACGATTATACGTTCCCGGCGTACCGGAATCGCGGTATCCAAACATCGCTGATTCGGCATCGGCTGCAAACGGCGAGGAAGCTCGGACTGAAACGGGTTTACACCGATGTGGAGTTTGCTTCGGTCAGCCATGCGAACATGTTGAAGTGCGGTTTTGAGCTGGTGTATATGAATATGTTTTGGATGAAAACGGCGCTGCCGCGATAAGCGGTTAGCGCCGTTTTAAGGTTTGGCTGTTCGCTTGCGAGTCTGCCGCGGGATTCGCCGAATTAAGAGCTGGCCGAGCACCTCAGACAAGACAAGCCCTATCGCGATCGAACCGGATAGGAGGAAGGCCTTGGCGGCGAGCTCCACAGCCAAATTGTATTCATTCTCCACGAACCGCCGCATCGCATCATACGCGAGCCCGCCCGGAACCAAAGGGATAATCCCCGCTACGCTGAAGATAATGACCGGCTTCTTGTAAACGCGGGCAAACAGCTGGCTCAAGACGCCAACCAAGAACGTAGCCGCAACGGTTGAAAATACGCTCTCCATCCTTGGCTCCAGCAGGATGTAGACGAGCCAGCCAAGCATACCGGACAGGCCGCATTGGAGCAGCGTTCGTTTGGGGGCGTTGAAGAGGATGCCAAAAGCCCCTGAAGCGATAAAACTAATTAGCAGATGAACGAGTATGTACATTGGACGATAGGTCCCCTTTAAGTGCGATTTAAATCAAAGTGAAGACGACGGCAATTCCGGCTCCAATGGCAAAGGCGGTAAGAAAAGCCTCCGCTCCCCGGGATAACCCGGACACGAGATGTCCAGCCATCAGGTCCCGGACTGCATTGGTGATCAGCAGTCCCGGCACGAGCGGCATCACCGAACCGATAATGATTTTATCCAAGTCCCGGCCTAGCGATATCTGCACGAACCCCGTGGCCAACAGACCGATGATCAGCGCTGCGGTAAACTCGGCGAAAAATTTCACCTTCACCAGCCGATGGAACAGCAAATACGCGGCAAATCCTACTCCGCCGCACAATAAGCCTGGCAGGAAATCTTCCGCCTGGCCGCGGAACATCAAGGTGAAGCAGCCGCTGGACAAGGCCGCAGCCGCCATTTGCAGCGGCATCGGATAAGCGTGCTTCTCCGACTCAATCTCGCGGAGCAAGGCATGAGCTTCTGCTGCTGTGATATCCCCGCTGTGCAGCTTCCGGGAGATGTCGTTCACTGCAGACACTTTCTGCAGGTCGGTCGTCCGCTCCACGATGCGGATCAGCTTGGCAGATTCCGTTTCGCCGGATTGAAAGACGATCCCCGTCGGGGTCACATAACTATGCGAGCCGGAGAGTCCCAGTGCATCGGCCATCCGAGTCATCGTATCCTCCACGCGATACGTTTCCGCTCCGCTCTGAAGCATGATTTTTCCCGCCAATAGACACACCTGTACAGGCTCCTGTCCTTGGACCGCAGCCATGTCATTCATTACCGTCACCCTTTCAACAATCTGACGTCATTATATCATGACCCGCAGGGCAGAAAAACGCAGTCGACAGAAGGTGTCTAAAGATGTCGAATAAAATCGAAAAATAGTAGAAATATCTTATTTTTGTCGCTTTAATATGTTATGCTAGCACTACTTACATAATACTTTATATACACCTGAGAGGAACATTTGATGCTGCAAAGCTTACTGAATAATTTAACACTGCTGACGACGGGAATCCTTTTTGGACATATAGTAAAAAGCGCCTTAACCGAACGCCTGCAAAAGGCGTTAGGGACACGGCTCGCACTGGGCATTGTTTCTGGGCTGTTGGGCGTGCTTCTGATGCATTACCATTTTCAGATCTCCAGGCATATAGTGGTCGATTTCAGGCAGTTGCCCATCCTGATCTCCGTTTATTTAGGAGGCGGCATTTCGGGAGCGATTACGACGCTGTTGATCATGATTTATCGGTTGTTTCTGCATGAGTTCGGAACGCACGCTGTGATCGCTGCCTTGAATTCGCCGGTGACGTTTCTCATTGGGGTTCTCTTCTTGCGCCAGGAAAAGACAACGATGCCGCGTCTCTTCCTGGTGCTTGGGTTAAGTTCGGTGAGTATGGTGGTGATCGCTTGGATTCTGTACGACGGCTTTCCCTATTTGGAGATGGGGTTATATTTGCCTCTGTTCTTTATTGCGGGTGTGATCGCATTTTCCATTCTGCATTATCTCCGGAACAAGGACGACTCCATTCGTAAGATGAGGGAAGCGGCGAACCGAGATTTCTTGACGAGCTTATACAATTCTCGGGCTTTTGCAAAGAAAATGGAGCAAAAAATCGCGGCCGCCCAGCGCGACAACATTCCGTTCACTCTGCTAATCATCGACATTGACTACTTCAAGCGTGTCAATGATCAGTATGGTCACCTGGCGGGCGATGCTGTACTGCTGCAAATCGCTGATGTAATGCGAGAGACGTTCTCGCAGCGAGATCACATTGCCCGCAAGGGCGGCGAGGAATTCGTGATTTTGGTAGATCGTTGCGATGCGGACCAAATCAAAGTGATTGCCGAACGATTGCGCCGCAATGTGGAGAACCATCTTTTTGTTTTGCCGGATGGGGAGAAATTAAAGCTAACGATCTCGGGAGGAAGTGCAACCTATCCGAATGTTGATGAGGTGGAGTTATTCCTCAAGGCAGATCAGGCACTTTATCGAGCGAAGGAGGCAGGACGAAACCGGGTATACGTGACATAGACCATGCGCTAAGTAAGCATTACCTTACCTGTTCAAGGCGGATTCCAATGACTATTGAAGCGATTTTAGGGGGCATATCATCGTGAGTCGACAGTTATCATTTTCCATTCGTCAAAAGCTCATCATCACGTTTGTGATCATCCTGCTAGTTCCGAGCCTGGTGATCTCAAGTACAACCTATTGGAAAGCAAGTGATTACATCGAAGAGGAGATCATGTACAGCGCGGCAGAAAGCGTGTCAACGGCAAATTCGTTGATCACAAATGAGATTGAGAGCGTAGGATCGGATCTGGATTATTTCGTGAACGAACTTGGGCTCGAAACGGCATCTGTTGAGGCGGACCTGGCGTCGGGTGGAACGGCGGTGAAGAATCGACTTAGTCAGTACTTGGGCTTGCATAAAGAAGTTATTAATATCTATGTTGGAACTAATCAAGGCGGGATGTTGCTTGGTAAAGATGAGGAATTGCCAGCTGATTATGACCCGAGAACGCGGGATTGGTATAAGCTGGCGATGGACAGCTCCAAGGCCGTGGTTACACCCGTCTATCTCTCTGCTGACGGGAATACCGTCGTATCCGTTGCGAAGAAGCTTCGGGATGGGAAAGGCGTTCTTTCACTCGACCTGAACTTAACCAGCATCTCCAATCTGGCAAGCATGAAAGTAGGAGAAGAAGGATACATCCTGATTCTCGACAATACCAAGAATGTGATTGTGAATCCGAAGGGCGGCCTCGGAGAAGCAGCGGATGATACCATTGCAGCTCCAATGTTCGCAGCGGATGAGGGAACCTTCGAATACGGCATGGACGGCCAAAAATATAAAATGAAGTTCCTGACCAATGAACTGACGGGATGGAAAATTGGCGGAACGATGAATAAAGACGAGGTGACCCAGCAAACGGCAGCCATTCGCAATACGTCCATCCTTGTTGTCGTCCTTTCGATAGTTGGAGGAGCCCTCCTGATCATCTTTAATATCCGTTCGGTTCTGCTTCCGATCCGTAAATTAAATCGGGCGACTGCGATCCTTGGCCAAGGCGACCTGACGGAAAAGTTGGATGGATTTAACCGGGATGAAATCGGAGAACTTGCCGCTAACTTCCAGAAGATGGTTGATAGTTTGCGTGAAATGGTTGAAGGAGTCCGGGAGATGACCGATAACGTTTCCGCTTCAGCGGAGCAACTCTCCGCTGGATCCGAGCAGACCACGAAGGCGATTGAACATGTGACAGTAGCGATCCAGGACGTTGCTGCCGGCAGCGAGCAGCAGATGCAAAGCGTAGAACGCGGCGCAACCAGCGTAAATACGATGGTTCAGCAGGTGGAATACGTATCCGGCAATATGCAGCTAATTAATCGGACAATGGCAGGAATGGCCAACTCAGCTCAAGAAGGAACCCAACTGGTGGAAGGCGCCGAACATAAGATCCGTGACGTTGAACAAACGGTTACGAAGCTGACAGACATCACCAACTCATTAAACCAACGTGCGGAGCAAATTGGCGGCATCGCGGCTGTGATGGCGGAGATTGCACAGAAGACGAACCTGCTGTCGCTGAACGCGGCAATCGAAGCGTCGCGAGCCGGGGAAGAAGGTCGCGGCTTTGCGGTAGTTGCGAGCGAAATTCGCAAGCTGGCCGAAGGCTCAAGCCATTCGGCAGACCAAATCCGCGAATTGATCACCCGCATTCAGGACGAGATGAATCATGCGGCGGCTGCGATGATCGACATTCAGCATAAAGTAACCGAAGGCCGGGAAGCCGTTGATTTGTCGGGACAATCGTTTATTGCGATCAGCCAATCGGTGATGAATGCGGCGGAAGCCGTCGAAGCTGCTGCTGCCACGATGCAGGAGGTTGCAGGGGAAAGTGAGGCCGCCCGAGATGCGATTGAGCAAATTCGCATGCTTTCGGAGCAGACTGCGGGCAACACCCAAACGATCTCTGCGGCGGCAGAAGAACAGCTGGCGTCTGTGGAGGAAATCTCTTCCTCCTCGGCGGATTTAAGCCGGATGGCTGAACAGCTGCAGGCTCTGGTAAGTAAGTTTAAAGTTTATAAAGATTAACGTGATTAGGTTGAAGAAGCCTTCCATAGGACATGGAAGGCTTCTTACGTTGTGTGGTTTATTCGGTTTCGTCGCCATCAAAGCCGTTAAGTAAATCGGTGCCGTGCATGGCATCTGGATCGGGAGCGACCGGGTCGACGGGACTGTCCTTCTGGATCGCGTCCGCATCGGGTACATCAGGAAACGGATCATCTTCGCTGTTGACCGTACCTTTAGGTTCACTGATGCCTTGGACAATTCGCGTATCGTGCGGCAGCAAGTCATCGAAGGGAATGTCATTCTCCGGGCGATACTCCTGAAGCAGCTTGTAACGTTCATATTCGAAGTCCGCGGAGTTTTTGTTGTCATCGTCCATATCAGATCAGCGCCTTTCCTATTCAAAGTTGTGATTCCCCCAAAAGTTTGCCCCAAAATAATTCAGCAAATCCGGCAAATTTAACTCAATCACAAGGTTCAGGACATTCCTGAGCCTTGTGATTTTTTTTTCTGACCAATAGGACTCATAACGCTTGATATGGTTGACTTCCAGCGCCCCTGCGGCTACAATGGCCTGTGAATCCGGTTTCGAGCTCTGCTTGGATCCGGGCAGAGGAGATGAGAACGTTGATCACGATCTATGATATTGCACAAAAGACCGGCTTTTCGCCTACGACCGTATCTAAGGTGTTTAATGGATATTCCGATGTCAGTGAGAAGACGCGCCGCAAAATTTTAGATGCTGCGGACGAGCTTGGCTACTTGCCCAATGCTCACGCCCGTTCGCTGACCACCAAACGCTCTTGGACGATTGGCGTGCTGTTTATTGAGCCTTCCGGTGCGGGTATCCTGCATCCGTTTTTTGGCGGCGTGATCGAAGGCTTCAAGCGGGTGGCTACTTCTAAGGGATACGATCTGATGTTTCTTTCCAAGGATATCGGCGGCAAGAAAAGCAGTTATCTGGAACACTGTAAAATCCGCGGCATTGACGGCGTGGTTGTGGTGCTGCCGGATGCTACCGATCCGTATTATCAGGAGTTGCTCGAGTCGGATATTCCTTGCGTGCTGTTGGATCAGGAATCTTCCGTCAAGAGTACGGTGTACTCGGACAATATAGAAGGCGCCCGTCAGGCCGTGAAATATTTGCATTCCCTGGGTCACCGGAAGATCGCGCATATCGGCGGCGGTCCAACCTTCGCTGGTGAGCAGCGGTTAAACGGATTTCGGCAAGCGATGCAAGAGCTAGGGCTGACGATTCATCCGCAGCATATCGTACAAGGAAGCTACGACTATACCGTAGAGAGCGGCAGCAAAGCGATGGAGGAGCTATTGCAGGCGGACGAGCGGCCAACAGCTGTGTTTGCAGCCGGCGACAATTTGGCAGTCGGGGCCATGATAGCGATCAAGCGGCACGGTTTGCGCGTGCCTGAAGATATTTCGCTGCTAGGTTTTGACGATATAGAAATGGCGAAATATCTAACTCCTGCGTTAACGACGGTACGACAAAATACAGATGTACTTGGCAGCAGGGCGGCTGACATGTTAATCTATTCGATAGAAGGCGGGGAAGACGTGCAACAAGGCGTCATCCCGGTAGAGCTGGTTATTCGCGATTCTTGCCGATCGCTGTAAACCGCTCGGCCTCTATTTTTTTACAAGAGATCGAAACCGGTTTCGTTCCTTGTATGTCTTCGATTTATTGAAGATCGGCGCGCTTTTCCGGTACTGCTCTTGTTGATTTTGAAATCGATTACAGAAACACCAAATCAAAAACCAAGGAGAGGATTACGATGGCAAAATGGGTGAAAGTGCTCACTTCGCGTGATTCCGCCGACCGCTTGCAGCCGCAAGGGGAAGTGGCGGTTCAATCCAGCGCAGCAGCTGGCACGGAACAGAAGCTGAAGGTTCTGCCGGAGCAGACCTACCAAACGGTGATGGGATTTGGCGGTGCGTTCACCGAAGCGGCCGCTTATACGTTGTCTCGGATCAGCCCGCAGAAGCGGGAAGAAGTGATCCGCAAGTATTTCGATCCGCAGGAGGGGCTGGGATATACGCTGGGTCGCGTGCACATCCACAGCTGCGACTTCGCGCTGGAGAACTACACGTATATCGAGGATGGCGACGTGGAGCTTAAAACGTTCGATATTTCCCGCGATCACAAATGGGTGATCCCGTTCGTTCGTGATGCGGCGAAAGTTGCCGGGGAGAACATCACCATGCTGGCCTCTCCTTGGAGCCCTCCGGCTTGGATGAAAACGAACGGCGATATGAATCACGGCGGCCAGCTGAAGCCGGAATATCGCGAGGTGTGGGCGTTGTATTATACGAAGTTCATCAAAGCTTATCGCGAGGCTGGCATCCCGATCTGGGGCATCACGGTACAAAATGAACCGGCGGCGGTGCAAACCTGGGATTCCTGTATTTACAGTGGCGAGGAAGAACGTGATTTCGTACGCGATTACCTGGGTCCGGTGATGCACCGGGAAGGCCTGTCGGACGTCCATATTCTCATCTGGGACCACAATCGGGATATTATGGTTGAGCGTGCCTCTGCCGTACTGAGCGATCCCGAAGCGGCGAAATACGTATGGGGCACCGGCTTCCACTGGTACGTCAGCGAAGCGTTCGAGAACGTTGGCAAAGTGCATGAGCTGTTCCCCGACAAGCATCTTCTGTTCACGGAAGGCTGCCAGGAAGGCGGCGTAAAGCTTGGCGAGTGGTTCACCGGCGAACGCTACGGCCGGAACATTATCGGTGACTTGAACCATTGGAACGAAGGGTTCTTGGATTGGAATTTGGTGCTGGATGAAACGGGCGGTCCGAACCATGTAGGCAACCTGTGTGATGCGCCCATCATCGCGGATACGACAACCGATACCCTTCACTACAACAGCTCGTACTACTACATCGGGCATTTCAGTAAATATATCAAACCGGGAGCTACCCGCATCGGCTTGGAAGCCCAAGCTCCGGACTTGCTGGCTACTGCGTTCCGTAATCCAGACGGCAGCATTACGGTTGTCGTGCAGAACGAAAGTGATGTAGCGCAGCCGTTTGCCCTGGAGCTCGGCGGTGAGGCTGCAAGCGAAACGTTGCCGGCGCATTCGATTGCGACCTATATCATCCAAGGTTAGTTACATCCTTATTTAATGAACGGAGGGATAGTCCTTATGTCGAATTATTCTTTTGAGGGAAAGGCGTTCGTGATCGAGCAGTTTGACCGGGCCAAGCCGTTCTCCAGCTTCCTTCCCGGCCTTGCCGGCTTGAAGGGGATTCCAATGTGGACGTTTTATGTGAACCGGGGGCAGGCGGTCTGCAGCTTCGGGATCCGGGACAAAAACAGCCCGATCATGGAATTCTCCCCGGCCAGCATTACGTATCAATCGGTTGCGATGAAAGGCTTCCGGACGTTTATCAAAACCGCAGGGAAAGCGGGGATCTATGAGCCGTTCCAAAGTGCCTTCCCTGATGCGTCAGCCGTTCGCCGTATGCACATTTTGACCAATGAGCTGACGATTGAGGAAACCCATGAAGCGCAGGGGCTGCGGGTGAAGGTGAGTTATTTTCAGGTTCCTAATGATGATTATGCGGCACTGGCCCGTCAGGTAGAGGTTACGAATATTTCCGGAACGCCGGTGCAGCTAGAAATGCTGGATGGGATGCCGGAGATTCTTCCGTACGGGGTAGAGAACGCCGGCTACAAGGAAATCGGGAATTTGCTACGCAGCTGGATGGAGGTCGACAATATCGAGAATGGGATTCCGTTCTATCGGGTCCGTTCCAGCACCCATGATGAGGCCGAAGTGAGCGAGGTGCAAAGCGGACATTTCTACCTCACCTTTGGAGAAGACGGGAAGCTGCTGCAGACGATAGCCGACTTTGCGGTGATTTTCGGCGATAATACGTCGCTGGCGTATCCCGACCGTTTTGCCGAGCAGCCGCTGGCCGCATTAACGGCGGCACCGCAGTATTGTACCAATAAGGTGCCTTGCGGATTTTCGGCATTTGCTGCCGAGCTTGCCCCCGGCGAAAGCCGCCACATTTACACGTTGATCGGGCATATCGAAAGCGTGGAACGGTTAAATCGCAAGGCGGCCGAGATTGCCAACCCGGCTTACATTTCCCACAAGCATGCGGAGGCAAGCCAGTTAACCGAGGATTTGACCGCAGACATCGCCACGAAAACAGCTCTGCCGCTGTTTGATGCTTATTGCCGGCAGAGCTATCTGGACAATTTTCTGCGCGGCGGGTATCCGTTTATTTTCGAGAATGGCCGGGAAGGGTTCGTGGTTCACTTGTATTCCCGGAAGCACGGGGATCTGGAGCGGGACTACAACTTCTTCTCGATCGCGCCGGAATATTATTCGCAGGGCAACGGCAATTTCCGCGATGCCAACCAAAACCGGCGCAACGATGTCTATTTTAATCCTCGGGTTGGAACGTTTAATATCCGCACGTTCTTCAGCCTGATACAGGCAGATGGTTATAATCCGCTGGGCGTGGAAGGCACTACCTTCCGGGTTCCGGCTGAACGGGCGGCAGAGCTATCCGCCTTCCTGGAGAAGGCGGCGGCCGATCATCGAGAGGAGCTGGCTGCTCTGTGCTTGGGATCGTTTACTCCGGGCAAGCTGATTTCGCTCGTGAATCATCGTGGCGTAAGGCTGTTTGTACAGGAGAATGAGCTGTTGACCGGCGTGCTGTCGCTCGCTGAACAGCAAATTGAAGCCTCTTTTGGAGAAGGCTACTGGACGGACCATTGGACTTACAATATGGACTTGATTGACAGTTATCTTGATATTTTTCCAGATCGTAAAGAACAGCTGCTGTTTGGAGAACGGGAGTATACGTACTTCGACAGTCCGGCCCGCGTCCTGCCGCGCAGTGAGAAATATGTCATCAGCTGCGGTAAAGTACGCCAATACGGATCGCTGGTGCACGATGAAGAGAAGATGGCCCAATTCGGCTTGACACTCAAGAGCACCAACTGGCTAAAAACCGAACACGGCCGCGGTGAAATTTACCGAACGACCTTGTTCGTCAAGCTGTTGTCGCTGGGACTGGTCAAATTTGCCACCTTAGATCCGTTTGGCATGGGCGTGGAGATGGAAGCGAACAAGCCGGGATGGAACGATGCGATGAACGGCTTGCCTGGGCTGTTTGGCTCGGGGATGAGCGAAACCTTTGAGTTAAAGCGGCTGCTGAAGTTCGTTCAGGAAGTTTGTACTGAAGCTGTAGCCGCTGGCAACGACCTAGTCGTGCAAGTGCCCGAGGAAGTTGCTGCGCTGCTCAGCGAAGTGGAAAGGCTGCTGGAAGCGCGTTTGGCAGGGAGCCTGGAGGCGTTTGACTATTGGGATCAGGTGACGACGGCGCGTGAGAAATACCGGGATGCTATTCGTTTCGGGATCAGCGGGACGGAATCTCCGCTGGAGCTTCAGGCGATCGGACGGCTGGCGGATCGCATGCTGGAGCAGATCGAGCGCGGCATCCGGGAGGCGATCCGACTGGGCGGCGGCGTGACACCTACGTATTTCGCCTACGAAGCGGCGGAATTTGAGCCGGTGACCGATGCCCAAGGAAACCCGGTGATCAGCGGATACGGTCTGCCGAAGGCGGTCGTGAAGAAATTTACCGTGCGCCCGCTGCCGCATTTCCTGGAAGGTCCTGCTCGATGGTTGAAGACGGTTGAGGACCCTAACGAAGCCAAGCGGACTTATGAGCAAATTCGCCGCAGCGACTTGTTCGACACCCAGCTTCAAATGTATAAAACCTCCGTCAGCCTAGATACGGAGACCCATGAGATCGGCCGCATTCGCGCCTTTACGCCGGGGTGGCTGGAACGGGAATCGGTGTTCCTGCATATGAGCTATAAGTACTTACTGGCGCTGCTTAAGAGCGGTTTGACCGAGGAGTTCTTCTCCGAGCTTCGCACCTCGTTCATTCCGTTCCTCGATCCGGCAGTGTATGGCCGCAGCACGCTGGAGAACTCCTCCTTTATCGCGACGAGCGTAAATCCGGATCCGGATACCCATGGCCGCGGGTATGTCGCCCGGCTTAGCGGATCCACCGCCGAGTTCCTCAGCATGTGGATGACGATGATGGCGGGGAAACGGATCTTCCGCCTGCATGAAGGCAAGCTCCGGCTTGCGCTGAATCCGCGCCTGCCCGGTTGGCTCTTTGATGCGCAAGGCGAGGTATCCTTCCGCTTCTTGGGCACGACGGAGGTCGTCTATCGTAACCCGCAGAAGAAGGATACCTATGGCCCGGATGCTGCAGCGATTCGCCGGTTGGTGGTGCAGAAGCACGATGGAACGGAGCTTGCGATTGACGGCTCCGTAATCGACGGCGAGATCGCTGAGGAGGTTCGCAGCGGCAAGGTGCGGCGAATTGAAGCAGATTTAGTCTAGCGGGAGATCATCTAGGTTCAAGGAGACTCCGGATGAGTGCAGGCAGCGATGCCTTGCGTTTGTCCGGCGTCTTTTTTATGCGTGTAGATGATATAATTAGGTCATCATTTACGGGGAAGGCAGGAACCAGCGATGCATCTAGACATCAACAGCGATCGATTCGAGATTACCGCGGAGGGTTTTACGGTGGAGCTGTTACCGAAAGAGTTCGCGCTGTTTCAATTCTTGTACCGTAACGTTGGCCGGACATTTACCCGAGAGCAACTGCTGGACAAGGTGTGGCCTCTGGAATACCCGGTCGAACGTACGGTGGACGACCATATCTACCGGCTTCGCAAAAAGCTAAAGCCTATCCATGGGCTGGAGATCAGGACCGTTCGGGGCTTAGGCTACAGCCTGGTGCTTCCGGTTCCTCATCCCGCAGAGGGAGTCATTCCAACCTTAGCGGACCCGGAGCTGCATGAGACGATGCGAGCCCTATTCAGTAAATACCAGCTCTATGGCCAAGGGCGTTCGATGCTGACGCTGGCGCGCCAACAGGATGTGCTGGGTTATCAACTGGACCCGTTCTACTCGGTGTACATTCAGTTTGTTCAAGGCGATTTGGACTGGCTCTTAAATAAGAGCGAAGCCCCTTTGCGGGACCGCTTGTTCTACTTGCTGGTGTTCTTCTGCCTGACAAAGAGTCCGGAGCAGACCTTGCCGGTATGCGAGCGCGTGCTTGCCCTGAAGTTGCTGCCGCCCCCTTATCATAGGGAGATGGAGATTCTGACGATTTTGGACGTCTATACGCTGGCCGGTAAGCCGAACAAAGCGCTGGAACGTGTGAACTTCAGTTATCGCGTCATCGCAGATTTGAATTACGACAGCTTCATCCCGCAAACCACGATCGCTGAGATGCTGGCTCATGTGGTGGCAGGATCACCGGAGCCCCAAATTGCGAAGCTGGCGGATGCCGTAGAAAATGGGATGTTGAACGAGAAACCCTTCTTAAGAGAGATCGGCAGTTATAGGGTGGTAAAAGGGTTGTGGCTACAGCGGAAAGGGGAATCGACGGAGGCGGAAAAGCAGCTGGACGAAGGGCTGACGGTGCTGGAACGGTCTGGCTTCGTGCCGCTTCGATTACACTCCCTATACCGAATCGTGAATGTTTTCGCCATGTTCCCGCCCCCCTTAGCATTGCAGCAAAAATACCTGGAATTATACAACCTAGAACTGGATCGGATAGGCGCAACCCGCTTGTCGGCTGGGCTCGATGCGGTCATCCGTGAACAGTTAGCTTGATCTGGGAAGTCGCTCTGATATTCTTCTGACATTCCTCCGCTACATTGATCTTAGTTGATACGAAACTAGGTTGGTTGGAGGAATAATCATGACAGGTAATGTACAGGCCGGGCCTGCGGGTCTGCTTCGCAACAAAACTTTTACGCGCGTTTATGCGGCATATACGGCGGCGACATTTGGCGATTGGTTTGACATGCTGGCGATTCAGGTGCTGGTGGGATACCGCTGGGAGGCTGGACCGCTTATGCTAGCGCTGATCCCCGTAGCCAACGCTCTACCCAGTGTCCTGCTTGGGTCCTTTGCCGGCGTGGTCGCCGACCGCATCCATCAGTTGAAGCTGATGCGACTTTGCGATCTGCTGACAGCGGCACTCACCCTGATGATTCTGCTCTCTCCGAACATGCTGTGGTTGCTTCCGGTGTTAACGTTGCGCGCAACGCTCTCTACCTTTATAATTCCCGCCCAGCAATCATTGACGCGCAGGATCGTTCGGGAAGATCAGCTATTTCAAGCGACCTCGCTGAACGGCTTCGTCAACCAGGGCTCTAAAATCGCCGGTCCGCTGCTTGGCGGGTTCGCACTAGCCCTGTTAACCCCCGAATGGTGCATTCTACTGAATGTTTGCTTTCGGATGTTTTCATTGCTGATCCTGCTCACGATCAAAAAGGCGGAAGTTGAATTCCAGAAGGCCGGACGAAATCCTGGTCGATCTTCCTCCTCGGCTCTGGAAACGGTTGAAGATACGTCCCTCCGTACCATGTGGATCGAAGGCTTACGTTTTATCCTGAAAACCCGGCTTTTACTAGTAACTCTTCTGTTTGGTTTTGTCGCGACGGCAGCGATCCAAATGATCGATTTTCAATTCACCAGCCTATTTCGGGAAATTGCCCCTCTGAAGGAGGCTTATCTCAGTTGGATGGTTGCTGCGGCGGGAATGGGTGCTGTGTTGATCATAGCGGTGCTTAACCGTTGGAATCAGGGGGCGGCGGGTTATGCCTGGAAATTCAGTGCCGGATACGGGCTGATTGGAATGGCCGTCGGCGGTCTGGGCTTGCTTCCTACGGGGAGTTCGGCAGGTCCCATCCTGTTGCTGGGATTTGGATTAGGCGTCGGCAATGGGCTGGTGGTCGTCACGTTTAATTACTGCTTGCAGAAAGAAACGCCAGCGGACATGGTCGGCCGTGTCTTTGGTATCCAAACCTCCCTGCTGGGCTTAGTGATGCTCGTAGCTCCTTTACTCGGAGGACTTCTGGTCGAATGGATCGGACCAGGCCGATCTTTCATATACTTAGGTGGAGTCATCGCAGCGCTTGGCTTGTTGGTGCTCACGTTGGGGAAAGTACTGTGGCGTTCGGAAGAAGTGTCCGTTGTGCAAAGTGACGCGAACCGAGCAATAGAGGGAATATAGATCTGTTCGCCGGAAGGCGAACATTGTAAACGCAGGAGACAGCTCCTGCGTTTTTTTTTGATAGAAAATTAAAACTATTCATAGATAAAACTAGTTATCCACGGTAAAATAACTGTGGCACGTCTCTTCTAAAAAAAATTATCACTATTTCCATAAATTGAAGGTTATTGCGAGATTTTAATCGAATGGTATAAAGTAGCCCTACTCAGATCCTTTCGAACTGAGGCGCGTCAACCGGGTTAACACTTTAGAATATCTCCAGAGGTGTCTAATGAAGTCTTTGATCAAAGGATTTGTCGTCTTGTTTGTCATATTCATTGCTGCATTTTACGGTATTATTTTTCGTAATTCGAGTGCAGTGGGCTCGGAGGTACAGCAAATTAGAAACTGGCAGGTCACTTGGACGGATCAGTTGGATCCCAATCCGAGCAAGGAATGGCTAGAGGCACTGGACGGCTGGACGAGTGTAAGCGCGGGAGAAGAGAGCCCGGTGAAGCCGGAGAAGGGTAGTGTTCAGTGGATCAAAATCATCCTTCCTCAAATCACCGAAAATTCCCAGGTCGTATTGATCGATAAAATATATGGTAAACACATTACGGTAAATTTGGACGGAGCGAAAGTATTCGAATCCCAGCGCAAGTTTAACTTTAGTATCAATAGTGTGCTGGTACCGGTATCTCCACAAAATTCGGGTCAGACGCTGTATATCGGCGTATCCTCAACGACAAATACCATCGGGATCTTTGATCCGATTCGGATCGGAAATAACCAGGAATTGATCAAGAGCTTTGTACGCGGCAACATCACCGACTTAATTTTGGGCAGCACGCTGATTTTCATCTCGGTAATTATGTTGTTCTGTTCGGTTTTTCTGAAATATGTGAATATGCCGATGTGGTTCTCGCTGTGCGCGGTCATTTTCTCCAGCGGCTTGCTTGTGCTGACGTATTCACCGTTTGTCTTTTGGCTGTTTGACTATACGACGGCGGGCAGAATACTGGTGGTCATGTTTGACTTGGCTTTATTTATTCTGCTTCCTTCGTTTATCTTTTTCTTTGAAAAAATCTTTGGTCCTGGTTATTTTGCTTTAATTCGGCGCTCGCGCAAAGTGTTTGTGGCCTTCTCCGCGCTTTGCATCCTGTTGCTGTTAGCCAACGAGTTGTCCGGTAATCGTTACTATGATATCTATAAGCTCATTACGACTCAATTTGCCGGTTATCTCATTATCGCGCAGTTTCTGATCTTGGCGGGCATTTTAACCGTTTATGTGGCGAAAGGGAACAAAGAGGCTCTGATCTTTCTGGCCGGGGTCCTCTCGTTTACGCTGCTATCCGCAGGTGAATTGATTTGGTATTACTTTTACGACGGGTACTATAAGCTATTTTTGTGGAAATTAGGTATCGTGTGCTTCCTGACCTCGTTGATTATCATCCTGGGCCGAAGATTTGCAGAGAATCACAGGCAAGTCGTGGAATACTCCAAGCAGTTGGAGATGTTTAATAACGAGCTGCAGCGTTCGGAGAAGATGGAGATCATCAGTGAATTAGCCGCCTCGGTCGCCCACGAGGTCCGCAATCCGTTGCAGGTCACCCGAGGTTTTTTGCAATTGCTAGTTGAGAAGCAGCAGAATTCGGACAAGGTGTATTTAAGCATGGCGTTGGAAGAGCTGGATCGCGCTTCGGCGATTATTACGGATTTCCTCACGTTTGCCAAGCCGGAGGGCGGCAAGGTGACGACGCTGAACGTGCTGGAGGAATTTATTCATATCGAAGGGATCCTGATCCCTCTGGCAAACCTGCAGGGGGGCAAGATCACAGTTCATATTCCTAAAAATCTATATGTGCGCGGCAATTCTTCTAAATTTAAGCAAGCATTTATTAATATCATCAAGAATAGCATCGAAGCGCTTCGGGGCGAAGGGGACATCCAAATTTGGAGCTATGAAGAAAACGATGATGTGGTGATCCATATCAAGGACAACGGCGAGGGGATGGACGAAGAAGTACTGGCTCGCCTGGGTGAGCCATATTTCTCTAACAAAACGAAGGGCACAGGCCTAGGTTTGATGGTGACGTTCCGGATTATAGAAGTAATGAACGGTCAAATTCATTTTACGAGCAAAAAAGGAGCAGGGACCGAAGTCGTTATCCGCTTCCCCTCCGTTCAAGTGGAGGAGTATGCTTTGGGATAAGTCGTTCGGCCCCTGCTCGGGTGCTAGCGAAGATCGTAAGGGGTTATTCGCCCCAGATTCCTGCTGGTTTAATTTTGCTCATGACAACTTTCTCCGGTTGAGGCGGCAATACGACGTAAAATTCGTCGGTGCTTTCCTCGACCGCTTTAATTTTGATGTGATCCGGGAGAACTACACCGAGTGCCTCCTGGATCGCAGCTTTCGGGTCGGCAAGCAGCTTCGCTTTGAAGCTAGGATCTTGCCAAGCTTTTTCCACAACTTGCGTTTGAAGGAGCGCTCCTGATGTCATAAGATCACCCTTTCTAAGTAAAAATAGTTATATTTTCCTTATTACTATAACATGGAATTCGCCAGAACGCTAGGATAGGATCTTCTGATTGCTAGGTTTAGATCTTCTGATTCGCCAACCAATAGGCTAAACCGCCCTGGGCTAGCAAATTTCGTTCATCTTTTAAACTTTCAGCTCCTTGGCGGAGATTGGTTCGGAGATAATCGTGGAACTCGTGCAGGTGCGTTAGACCCGGGGCGTTCGCCTCTAATATCGCTGCGTTCTGATCCGTTCGTTCGGCAAAAATGAACAGGATATCCCGAACATGCAACGCGTGTTTGACTTCATCCGGTGTAGGTCTGCGATCGGAAGGAATCTGCAGTTCATGCTGTACAACGGAAATCAGAGAGTTATAGCTTCCTTCTCGCAAATCCTTCTCCCAATCCTCCCAATCATCCAGCATCTGCAGCGTCACCAGCACGGCATCCACGGCAGATTCGAAAGGAGCAATCAGTTGGTCGTGTTCGGTCAGGAGCAGCATGCCCGCCACCGACAGCTTCACAGGGGAGGCTTTATGCGCAATACGAACCGGATTGTCTTGGAAGAAGTCATGTTGATTTTCTAGCAAGACGGCTTCTGCCCATTCGGCAGTATACTTCCGGTAATAACTCCAAAACGGGGATTCGGAAGTAAACAAGGCGGCGTAAATCCGAGAAAATTCAAGCTGAAGCAAATTCGCCAGCGGCAACCTCCACTTGTCCCCTGCCTCTGGATTGTCCATCACTTCATCGATTAAATGGTAATGCAGCATGACCAAGATCATGGCTGCGGTCAACTCGCGGCTAAGCTCTGGCTTGGCACCGGCAGCCTCCTGCATCCAGAATGGAAGTAAATAGCATATGTAGTTCTGGGAGCCAGACTTTTTTAACGCGTGAAATTTCCCCAAATAATTGAGAGCATGTCCTCGGAATTCTTCCGGCAGCTCGGATAGAACCTTCTCAGTTTGATCGAAAGCCGCCTCTAAATCTTTTTCATAGCTATGAAACCAATTCCAGTTCACAAATCGAACCTCCTTTATAGGAACCATCCTCTTCATTATATAGGAAAATTTGTAGACAAGGTAGTTTGCTAGAAACTCTTGCAAAGCCCCTTAGGATGCGAGGGGCTTTGCCTTATCTTTAGTAAAGGTTAGAAAAGTTGATGAATGCCGATGAGAATTAACAGCAGACCGGAAATGACGGTGGCCCGATTCCCAAATTTCTCTGCGGCGACCTTCTCGGCCAGACCGGCGCATGCGGCCAGCAACAGGTAGCTGAACAAACCAACGGACAGCGAAGTATACCAGATGTTCAGTTGGGTGATACCGGCATTAAAGCCGCCGGCCAGCGCATTCATGGCTAAAGCGATCCCGAGGACAATCGATTCGCCAAGACTGATGGATTTGGAGCTGTCTTTATCTGCTTCTTCAGGATTGCGCAGCAGGCGGGTCAGCGGATTGACATCATCCTCTTCCTGAATCGAAATGTTCTTCTTCTCCAGAAATGGCTGCAACAGCACCCATACACCAACCCCAACGATCACAATCGTTCCGAGCAACTGTCCGATCCAGGGATGGACCCACGAGGATAACCAGCTTCCGAAATAACCCGACACCAGAGTGGCCAAAAAGGAAATGGCGGCGATGGCCAGATTGGAATACCAAGGAATGCGGATTTTTCGTACTCCATAGGCGATACCGACTCCCGCATTATCCAAGTTGGACGCGAGTCCAATGGCGATGACGGCCAACAGACTGTAAGAACCCATGATGTTCGCTCCTTTGCAATACATGATGACACAGCATATGCCCAGAAGAGGGAAATGGTTTATGGCCTAGCATCATCTTGTTTGCTGAGACACCCGGAACGGTTGATAAAGGGTTTCCATTGTATTCAAGAAAGTAGTATAATGTCCACAAGGATACTCGATGGGAGTGATAAATGTGCTTGAAAACTTGTTGCGTCCGTCTCACTTGCTGCTTCTAGTTATCGCAGCATTGTTGTTATTTGGTCCCAGCAAGCTGCCGGAATTAGGGCGCAGCTTTGGCACGATGCTCAAGGAGTTTAAGAGAGGCGCACGTGGGGACATTCTCGAAGACGAGCAGCCGCAGAAAGCGGAAGTTCAACCCGCTGCAGATACGAATAAATCATCCTGATGCCATTAACAAAGACCCTGTTTGGGGTCTTTTTTTGTGGGGGATTCCGTACAATACAAAGCGCGTGCTACCGGGAAGAACCGGGCACGCGCTTTTGGGTTGGAACGACTAGAAGGCCGTTCGCTTTCATTTCGTTTCGTTAGACTTGCAACAGCAGCAGAATGATGGACGACAGTCCCAGACAGGTGCTGATCAGGTACAGGAACATAACCACCTGCTTCTGATTTAATCCGGCCCGAAGCAACCGATAATGGACTTGGCTGGCATCGGCGACGTAAGGTGATTTTCCTTGCAGCATCCGTTTGATCACGACAAACAGATTATCGAAAATCGGTACGCCAAGGGCCAGCACCGGAATAAACAGGGACAGGACGGTAGCCTGCTTGAATGCGCCGTCCAATGCGATTACCGCAAGCATAAACCCAAGGAACGTAGCTCCCGCATCGCCCATAAAGACTTTGGCTGGCGGTTTATTGTACCGCAGGTAGGCCAGCGTCACCCCGATCAAGGCAACCGAAAGCATCGCCGAGTTGGTCTGCCCTTTGGTTAATGCCACTACAAACAGCGTCACGGCCGAGATCGCGGATAATCCTCCGGCCAAACCGTCCAGTCCGTCCGAGAAATTGATGACGGTGGTGACGCCAAAGATCCAGAGAATCGTTAAGATAAACTGGAGCCATGCCGGCAGCAGGACATAGTCGCCGCTAAAGGGATTCACGAAGCCGCTGAAGGTGATGCCGGATGCATAAACGAGCACCGCAGCAGACACTTGAACGATCAGTTTAGGCAGTGCCGGAAAGTCTTTGCCTTTCGTTTTGTACCAGTCGTCGACGGTCCCAATGGCCAGCAATAGCACTCCGCCTGCAAACAATGCTCCCGTCTCCCAGGAGAAGTTGCGCGTGAACAGCAGGTATGCAACAAAGAATCCGGCAAATATCGCATAGCTGGCTGTAAGCGGAATTGGCTGACGATGGATCTTGCGTTCGACGTCCGCTCGGGGTTTGTCCACGAAATCCAGACGGAAGGCCAACTTGCCGAGCGGGGGAATCAGAAAATACACGATCAGAAACGATAACAGAAAAGTACATAAGTATAAAATCGCTACTCACCACCAGATGTTAGACTCAGGCTATTGACTATTATAAAAAGAAAACGGGACAATGTCGAATACTTGTATCACCCGCATCCTAACGTGGAGATGAACGAAAGGGCAATAATGTGGTACATTAGAGTAGATACGACTGCTTTTGCAGATTAACTGCGCTGGATAACCTTTTAGGCAGGTACGGAGGGATTTGGAATGCAAGACGATTACGCGCGCAAGCTGGAAGACCAGAAAAGCTTGTTTCGACAATTAGGAATCAAGCTGGATGCGCTCTCCATTCACGAAAAAGATTTTGACGCCAAAATGCGGGGCTACGATAAGGAGGAAGTTGACCGCTTCCTCGATGACATTATCGTTGATTATGAACGCTTCTACGATATTATTACCGATCTGCTGGACAAATATAAAGAAATCCAGCGTCGGCAAGCGTATTGGGAAGAGGAGAAGAAGGCTTTGGCCCGCAGACCTTCCTTCGACATGGAAAATGCGGTGGACCGCAGACTGGTGGAGGACGGCATTCGCCAAGTGGAACGAAGCCTGGAGCAATTTAAGCTGCATTTGCGCGGCGAGCGGTAAATGGAGTTGAACCGAACCGGAGAATACTACCGGTTCGTTTTTTTTTTTGCATAGGTAAGGGAAAAGAGGTACAGAATAAACCTGATGTTGGTTGGTATTTCATGCAATATTCATGAAAATGATGGTTGCATATCTAAAAGTGGAGTGGTATGATATAAACAAGATTTAGATTTAGTCTAAATTTAATTTAGTTCAAGTTTTAGGTAACTGTCACAATGGTACGTTAAATATTTCATATGTTGAATGGAGGAATTCACAATGGCAAACCAAACCTTAACCCAAGCAAATCAAGAACTTCAGAAACAACTGAACCTGCAAATCGCAAACTGGACGGTCCTGTATACGAAGCTGCACAATTTCCACTGGTTTGTAAAAGGTCCGAACTTCTTTACACTTCATGAGAAATTCGAAGCCCTTTATGACGAAGCGGCTGGTTATATTGATGATATTGCTGAACGATTGTTGGCCATTGGCGGCACCCCGATTGCAACTTTGCGTGAAGCCCTAGCGACGGCCAGCATCACCGAAGCCAGCGGCAAGGAAAGTGCTGAAGAAATGGTAGCAGCCGTCGTGGCGGACTTTGCAAAATTGGACAGCGAGCTGAAGGAAGGCATGGAAGCGGCAGAAAGAGCAGAAGATGAAGCAACAAGTGATCTGTTGCTCGGTATCGTCTCCTCGCTGGAGAAACATCGTTGGATGCTGAACGCTTACCTCGGCAAATAAGTTCTTGTCGAATACATGAAAGACCTTGCCCAGCAAGATGGCTTGCTGGGCAAGGTCTTTTTTAACAT
>NZ_JAWDJI010000046.1:0-8812 GCF_032465655.1 Paenibacillus sp. 3LSP
TGGTTGTTCCATCCCCAATCAGACCCGCCGAGGAAATCGGGAATATCGGTTCATGCTCCGAATCACCTAATACCGATACAGTATGATTTATCGCATCAATTCCAAGTATCTCCATCAAAAACTCTGTATTCGCATTCGAACTAAACTGAATCATGCCCTTAGCTATGTTAAAATACGAAACGCCCTTTCGGTTTGGTTGACTCTTACGAACCGCTCCTAGCCATTCCGCATGGGCGCCACCGTCGCACCCAGGAATGTAAAACCGATCCAACTGAGCCAATGGTATCTCTTGATTCGGATCTACTTTTCCCAGCCGGGTTTGCCTGACGAATTCAA
Organism: Paenibacillus sp. 3LSP; assembly: GCF_032465655.1. Classification (NCBI taxonomy): domain Bacteria; kingdom Bacillati; phylum Bacillota; class Bacilli; order Caryophanales; family Paenibacillaceae; genus Paenibacillus; species Paenibacillus sp. 3LSP. The sequence continues at coordinate 337 of NZ_JAWDJI010000046.1, forward strand.
TGGCAACCATGATTTTCAAAACGCTTGCCAGCGGCATTTTCTGATCGGATTGGTACGCAATGATTGGATTTCCGTTTTCAACAAAGCAGCAGGACACCTGTTTCGGATGATGTTTGATAAATTTCAACACATCCTCTTCATTTTTCTTGTCATCTCTATTCTTAATAACCAAGATTGAAAGGAAAAACAGCAAAATGATTAGTACGATCAATCCGATTGCTATCGTCCAAGCCGTCATGAACTGCAACACTCCTTATCGATGAATAGTGACGTGATTGATTTCGCAGTTTTCATCACAGTGATTGATAGGAAGCAGATTTCTCCTTGAAGCAATGAAGTCATAGACAAGAGCGCCTACTCCTATTTTACTGGACAGATAAAGAAACGGAACAAAAAGCCAGAGGGGTGCAAGCCTTGAACTAATTTGAATAACAGAATGTATGCCAACTTTCATCGTGTTTTTATTCGATACTCTCATGCTGTGCATCCGCTTCTCCACTTCTGCAGAGTCTAAGTTGTATTGTTTGATGACTTTGGGGTCCCGAAAGCTGATGTAGCGAAGTAATCCCAAATAGTCAAGTCTGCGGAGGTTGCGCATAATGCTTTGGCACATCGGGCACCACCCATCATAAAAGATAACGATCCTGTATGGATAGAACCACTTTCTTCCAACGCTTCTTCCCAATCTCATCCAACTTACCTGCAGTTTTCTTCCGAACAAAACGATTTTTTTCAGCCCTTTTCTATATTCCTCATCTGTAAAAACGATAAGTTCCATCATCATCATGATCAGTGAAAAGGTTAATAATCCCATTCCTATAGCGATTCCCGTATGAAAAACGATCATCCCGGCAACAACGAGAGGTTTCAGTTTTTTGTTTAAGAGACAGAAAGGAAATGCGATTTTGATGAAGACACTGAAATACGTACCAAGAACCATAAGCCACAAATGATTATCAACCATATACTTAAGAAAAGGTCTACTGAACTCATTCACTTGCGAAATATAGTAAATAGCCGTTCCGTTCTGCCATAAATCACCCATTATCTGATATAAACCAGAGAAAAAATACAGGATACATAATTGGACGATGCAGAAGAATACAGAAAAATTATGAAAAATGGTTAATACTTGATATACAAATGTATCCCTTTTTCGTTCCCTGTTTTGTTGAAAACGGGCGCTATCAAAAGAAAAGTATGCAGTGGAATTGGAAAAGATCAATAAAAACAGACATATGATTAATAAATTATCGCCGCCATCACCGATTTGACCGTATCGTATATGAAGCGAATAAAAAAATATAAAATTCAGCAGTGCAAAAATTCGTCCTTTAAAACCGAGCAAATATACGAACGAAACAACAATCCCCAAATGATAGATGATATCAAAATAAATCAGCGAGTCGCTTAGGTTGTACAGGGAAAAGAGACTTAACTTTAATTCATCGCTTAGTACAGACATTCCCCGGGAACTAAATAAAAAATGTCTTTGTCCGTAATGGATGAAATACTGATAAAGTAGGATAAGCCCTATTGAAATTCGTAAAAGAGAGGTTCCAATCAGAAACCTGTCTGCGACCATGAAATTACGGAAACGGGAGAACATCATGATCAATCTCCCTCCACTCATAAATTATAAATTTTTCCTCTACCCTATAATTTTCATCATTTCTTTTTGAATAAGGAACGGCATCTTGCTGACCGGTCATAAACTGAACCGAAAGAACTCTTTTGTCCGGAAATGCCGCCTTCGCATAAGCGGAAACATAACGGTATGTCATCCTCTTTTGATCTTCAATATGCTTATTCATTTTTTCGTCAATTCGATCATAGAGTGGACTGTCATCTGTAATGGTATTTAGAAGCTCGTAGGTTAATTCATCATGTCCGCCCAACTTCAGCTCATGCACATACCCTGATCCGAGTCGGATCAGGCGATTATATGGGGAAAACAAAGTTTCTTCGTTCTTCTTAAGCATGGGCGAAACCATATCCAGCCACTTACTTTCGACAATCTCGTTTTTCCCCGGTTCTGTATATCTGACCTTCACATAAAGCTTAAAGTTAGTAGTCACAGGATTGGGCGCAAATAAATGCCAATTTTGCTGAAAAAACGGAGTAACGTATGCATTAATTTGAGATTGCAATTTAGCTGATATAGGATTGATTGGACCTGCGTGAAGAACGATTACGGAAAAATGAAACACTGAAAATATGGCCAGCAGTACAACCATTAAATTTAAGAATCGCTTTTTCCACCGTATTTGCAACTCCCCCACCATCCTCCCTCGGTGTTGTCCAATAGGAATATCTTGAGTTATAGGAGAGACTGAGACTTCGCGTCACAGCCTCCCCAATTAGATCGTTATTTCAGGTCAAAAATAGCTTCTACTGCTTCAGGATTTTCGGACGCAAGATCTGCCCCACCAACGTACATTGAAGCATCGCGGACTACCCTATCAATATCATCCGCATAATGCTTAACAGCCTCCTTGACATAAACCCAGCCTTTGGTCGCAGCTTGAGCCACAGCTCTTGCCGCTGCAGCCGCTGAGGCCGGACGAATATCTGCAGAGTTCTCAACCTTGATCTTCTCATTGTCCAGCTCTGCATCCACCGGAACAATGCTGTTATTCGCAGACACGGAGGCATGAGTTGTAATTCCGACAGCCGATAACAAAGCAAACGACAGCATGATAGCAGCAAGTTTCTTCATACGGTTCACCTCCCTTATAGAAGATTTGAGGTTGGCTCTATGAAGTGTTTCTAAATACATTAACGTGCTTAGTTCTACTTTTCTAACGCATTAAATTCAAGTTTTTTCAAAAAAAAGAACCTTTTCTCATTTGATACAAATCAAGTGATGATTATCCGATCTGTACAATTTTCTATAAATTAGAAGCCGCCGTATCAGCCAGGATCATTCCGGAATCGAAGCGGAATACCGGTGCCGCGGCTTTCCCAGCAGGGGGGCCTCCGCCAAGACGTTTATCCCCGGAAGTCGCCCGGCAGGAGCCGGTATGTCCCCTCCCTGGCAGAACTAGAGTAAAGGGCAGATAATTTCTGCCCCTCCTCATCAAACCGTACGTGAGGTTTTCCCTCATACGGCTCTCCGATGTTCGTCATTCATGTGCATGCAGATTTTACACGGGGTCTTGGCTCCTCCCGCGACCGGACTTTCACCGGCTAGAAGATGCGTGCTTAGCTGGGTACGCGCCGCAAAAAAAGGGACTCCTTAAGATGAAAATCATCATCTGGAGTCCCTTTATTCCGTATTCAGGCTGATCCCTGCCTGTGAATGACCTGCCGGAGATTTCGTAAGCGGCCGGAGGCAGCAATGACGCGGGTACTTGGCTAAAATCCGCTCGTTTACTGCACGGGCAGTGCGGACAAAGCCTGCTGCACGCGGGTTACACCCTGCGACAACGCGTTGCCGGCCAGGGCCGCGGAAGCCACGGCGACCGTTTCCAAAATCTCCGCATCGGTCGCTCCCTTCGACTTTGCCTCCTCGGCATGGTAGAACGTACAGATTTCGTTATTGGTGGACAAAGCGATCCCGAGCGCGATCAACTGCTTCGTTTTAGCGTCCAGCGTGCCGTCCGACAGGCTTTCGCCAGTGAACGTATGGTACGCTTCCGTTATCTTCGGCAAGGCTTCCCCGAAACGGTTGATCTCGTCTTTGTAAGCTTTTATTTTATCGCTGACCAGCGACATGGCGGAACATCCTTTCCTGTAGAGGATATCTGCAAAAACGCTCACTTTATACGATGTCCCGACCCGCAAAAAATATGCTTAATCCAGCGGCGAAATCCTAGGCTCGCTCGCAGGCTGGTAAATGTAATTGCGATCCAGCTTGACCACGTTGCGGTTCGGCTTGCGGATTAACACGTGCGTGTCGTCCCAGGCCACTACGATCCCCCGCACATCGTTTTCCGGAATGCCGTCGCGTACGACGCGCACTTTTTCTCCGGACAGCCGGTATTGATCCAGCGCTTCATCTGATATCATCGAATTTCCCACCTCCTGATTTAGGGAACAACCTCTATTATACTAGTTATCTTCTGCAATGCCGCTTTGCACCATTATCCCTTTTGTTCAGGGTGCATAGATCGAGGTTGGTCGAAGCGAAGCCACCGGACGGATAGCAGGGACAGACGAATTAGAAACGTAAAACGGGTTTTTAATCCAATCCGATCCCATCCGACAGCGGTAACGCTATCCTATCCGCCTCCAGCCTGACGCATAGGCTTAAGTCCGTCTCATGATCGAACCGTTCGGTTTCGCCGCCAAAATTTCTTCTTCGAGACGGTCTTGTTCTCTGCTACCTGATTAAACGGGATTATCGTTCAAAGCCGGACAGCGAGGGTTGACCTGACGCCAAGCGCAAAAAAAGCCCCGCCGGCGAACCAACGGGACTTCGAATGCCTACATCAACCGGTACGGCGCCGCCGTTAAGATCAGGCCGCTTGCGGAATCAGCACGGTAACCGCTTATCGCGAAGCATGCTCCCGGCTGTCGTTCGTTTCGAACCAGAAATCAAGCACTTTGGCCGACATCACTCTTTGCTCCAAATACCCTACTTGTTGCGGGCTGAACTGTTCCTTCCAGGGCACATCGAGCTCTTGGCAAAGCCCGGCTATCGTTAACAATTGCGACCATGCTACATAGCGTTTGTACCAGAAAAACTGGGGATGTTCAAGCATATAGGGATAAAGGTCATCAAACTCGGTATGTTTGCAATCCAGGGCACGTTCAAAAGTTACCTTCGCTTCGGACAATTTCGAAAGAAAAAACTCCGCGTCTACTGCCAATTCTTTCCCCATTCTTTTAGCCTCCTCTCCCTAGTAATCCTCATTATAGCGAAAAAACGGGGGCCTGCAAAGGATTAACCGTAATTTGGCTGCATTTTCTTCGCCCGGTTGTCCTTAGTCCGCGAACCTGATTTGTCCACCCTCCAACGATGCGATGCGGGCCAGCGTCTCCAGACGGATCCCCTGCTCTCGAATCGCCTGGGCTCCGGGCTGGAAGCATTTCTCAATGACGATGCCCGCTCCAACCAGTTCTGCCCCGGATCGTTCAATAATTCGGATCAATCCCCGAGCCGCGTCGCCATTTGCGATAATATCGTCAATGAACAATACCCGGTCGTTCTCTCCAAGAAAATCGCGGGACACCAGAATGTCCGTCACGATCCCTTTCGTAAACGAAGGGACGCGTTCGCACAGCATGTCCGGCTCTGCCAGCAGCGTTTTCTTCCGCCGCGCGAATACAAGCGGGACACCTAACTCATAAGCGGTCGCAAACGCCACCGCAATCCCCGACGACTCCACCGTAATGACGCGCGTCACCCCTTGGTCACTGAATCGCTTGGCAAACTCCTTGCCCATCTCCATCGTCAGCTGCGGATCCACCTGATGGTTCAGCAGCCCGTCCAACTTCAGCACTTGGTCCGAGACGATAACCCCTTGCTCGACGATTTTTTGTTTCAACAATTCCATATCGTTTCCTCCACAGCTCATAATCTATAGCTTCGTCCAACAAGTCAGATTTCGAGTCCGCATCGGGAGCGGCTTGCTTGCGGCTGGGTGTGAGCGGCCCTATGCACTGGCAGGATCCGCCCCAAGCATACGTTCGGCTGAGCGTAACGGAACGTACAGCCCTTATTTTCCCATTTCCCGACTATTTCCCGCTCTAACGGAATCTAGAGTCCTTATTCGGTCATTTTGCCGGTCCATCCGCTGCATTTTGCCCCAATAAGGTCTACTCGTTCCGTTAGAATCTGAATAGTCGCTTCCTCCGGCAAATAACGTCTCTCCGTTCCGTTACGTGGACGAACCTGCCACAACCTTGCCACAGCTCACCGTTAAGCCAGAACTGCAACTGCTCCTGCCGCGCTCGAAAGATGACTTTTTGGACGACCTATAGGTTTTAAGTCATGTCCAGTTCTTGGACAACATACCTTGTACTATATATAGCACAAGAACCGGGGGGAAAACCATGAAAAATGCCGTAAAAGTTCTGCAGATCGCCTTCACCTACATCGGCACCGTCGTTGGCGCCGGTTTCGCGACGGGACAGGAAATTCTTCAGTTTTTCACCCGGTACGGCAAATGGGGCGTATTGACGATCCTGCTATCTACGCTGCTGTTCGTCTGGCTTGGCACCAAAATGATGTTGCTCGCTCGAACGATTCAAGCAGCTTCCTATGAAGACTTAAACCGCCGTTTGTTTGGCGAACGGATCGGCAGTGCGCTCAGCATTTTTACGTTGATCGTGCTCATCGGTGTCAATAGCGTGATGCTGGCAGGCGCTGGCTCCGTCTTTATGGAACACTTGGGCTTGCATTATCAGACAGGCCTATGGATCACTTTGATTGCTACCTATCTGCTGCTAGGCCGGGGAATCAAAGGGGTGCTGCAGTTGAACTCCATCGTGGTCCCGATGATGCTGATTCTCTCCCTCGCTATTATCACCAATACCGCGGGCTCGCCGGGGGCTGCTCGTTTTCTGTCGCTGGAGACGGATCATCCGCTGATCGCCGCTTGGGCTGCGCCGCTCATGTATGCAGCCTTTAACTTGTCCATGGCTCAGGCGGTGCTTGTGCCGATCGGCAGCCATACTGAAAGTCGCCGGGTGATTGTCCTCGGTGGTGTTCTCGGCGGCGTCGGCGTTGGCTTTATGCTAATGGCCGGTCATTTTGCCCTGTCGGCTTACATGCCGGGGATCGTGCAGTACGAAATCCCAATGGGCAGCATTGCCGAGCAGCTGGGAACCACCATTCAGCTGATCTATGTCCTGCTTATTTTTATGGAAATCTTCAGCACTTTTGTTGCCGACATCTATGGGGTGACCCTCCAACTGCAGCAACGGATTCAGGTCCCGCCGAAGCTGATTTCGGTTACGATTTTATGTATCTGTTATATCACCAGCCAGTTTGGCTTCAGCTCCCTCCTGTCGGTGCTGTATCCTGTGTTTGGCTTGTTCAGTTTGATTTGGGCGCTCATGTTAGGGATATATCGGCAAAAAGAAACCCCCAGGGGCTAACCCCGGGGGTCTTCTTGCTGCTTTTCGCTGACACTAGTGCTGCTCGACACAAGGATTCGATCTACATATGCACGATCTTGGCTTCCGGCAGCAAGGTTTGGACATGCCGAACCACATGCTCATGGCAAGTCATCATAATGAGTTGCTGGCGGTCCGCAACCTTCCGCAGCACCGACAACGCCCTCACCAAGCGGACTTCGTCAAAGTTGACGAACAGGTCATCCAGCAGCAACGGCAGCGGATGAGAACCCGATACCGCTTCGGACAAAGCCAGCCGCATCGACAAGTACAGCTGCTCCGCTGTCCCTCGGCTAAGCTGTGCGCTTTCGAGCGGACCTAACTCCGCATGCTCCGCCATCAGCTCCTGCGTGCCGATCTTCATGACGATGCGGCGGTAGGTGCCGCCGGTCATTTCCGCGAAGTATCCCGACGCGGCTCGCAGCACCGCAGGTTGCCGCTCTTCCTCGTAAACCCGGCGTGCACGGCCAATCAGTTCATGGCACACCGCCATCACCGCATACTGATCGAGACGATCGCGCAGAGCCGCCCGCTGCTCCTCCAATTGCTGCATCAGATCGTCCCGTAAACAGCGGGCGGCTAAGCTTTCCTGCTCCTGCAGCAAACGTCCGCGTTGCTCCTGGAGCTGTCCGAGCCAAGCTTCAGCTTGCGCCAGCTCCTGCTCCGCCGTGTCCAAGCGCTGGCGGAGCTCCGCTTCCTCCGTCGTCCGCAGCTGCTGCTCCAACTCCTCCCGCTTCGCTTCGTCCAGTCCTGCAAACAGCATCAACTCCAGCTGCCGCAGCTCCCGTTCCAAAGCTTCCCGCCGTTCCTTCGCAGCCCCAAGACGCAGCAGCTCCTCCCCGTCAGCTGCACCCGCTTCGGCGAGCAACGCCTGCTCCAATTCCCGCAATTGCCGCAACCGATCGTCTAAGCGCTGACCCTCTTCCTCCAGCGGTAACAACTGAGCGGAAAGCTGGTCGTGATGTTTCCGCGCTTCGAGCGCACTGTCCAGGCGTGATAAGGCTGCTCGCAGAACTGCTGCGGCCTGATCAGGGGCGGCTGGGTCTCCATAAGCCAAGCATTCCTGTTCAAACCGCTCGTTCTCCGCACGCAGCGCGGCCATCTTAACCGCCAGCCCATCCAAACGGGCCAGCCAGTCCCGTCCTTGCTCCGCGAGGCGGAACACGTCTGCTGCAGCCTCCGGGGACAGATCGGCGGACAGTTTTCGTTCGGTCAGCCACGTTTCCCACTGCCCGGCCAACTCCTCAAAGTTGGCTTCACGGCGCGTCAGCTCGCGTTCAGCAGCCGCGAGCTCGTCCCGGGCGGCGGAGGCCTGGCTCAAGGCGGCCTCCGCCTCGCCCTGAAGCGCGGCGTGGCGCTGATCCCACAGCAGCCACGCCTCCATCAACCGGCGCAGCTGCCGCTCCTCCTC
>NZ_JAWDJI010000047.1:0-14864 GCF_032465655.1 Paenibacillus sp. 3LSP
ATTAGGCACGCCGCCAGCGTTCGTCCTGAGCCAGGATCAAACTCTCCAATAAAGTAGTGTTTGACTTGCTCATTTAGAAAAAACTGACGAGATCGGATCGAATTTCAAGGCCGAAGTACACCGGTTTGAAATTCATCCTTTAATCTCAATTTATTACTCACTCGTTGTTCAGTTTTCAAAGATCAAACTTTCATTTCGTCGCCGTTCTTTGTTTCAGCAGCGACCTTTATAATATATCATGTTTGCCTCGATTAAGTCAAGAAGTTTTTTTTAAAAAACCTTTCGGCCAGTGCCGATTTCAGCTTCAAAACTTCATTGCCTTTTTTAGGGGCGAGATATAATTTATCATATCCTCGCTGGGCGCGTCAATAGGTTTGTCCAAGGTATATTTTGGAAGTGTTCAGAACGCCGCAATCAGGCTCTGTATCGCAATTCCCGGCGCTCGCCTGCGCCTTCCTTATGAGCTTTGGTGATTTCCTGCGCCAAGGAACGGGCCACCAACTTGCGAAGTAATAACGGAAGCTCATCTCTCACATGTTCGAGCTCAGGGTTCTGTACTAACTCCTGAATACTCCATGCTTCCTTACGGCTGCCCAGAATCCTTAAGAGCAGTTCACAACAATCGGCCATCTTGCTGGCGAGTGTAAATTCGCAAGCCAACAGGACGAGCTGGATGCGTTGCTCCAACGTTTCTGAATTTTCCGTCAACTCGTCAAACAACTTATTGACGACCGAATTCAAAGGGCGAACCTGTTCCCACACGCTGCTTTCCGGCAAAATCCCCTGCTCGATCAATTCAAGGCGAGCATAATGCTTTAACGCCTGCAGCACGCAGTAGTACGCGTCCAGCAAGTCCTGCTCAGCCGTATACCGTTTGGCTTCCCCATAGACTTTGAGAAATTTGGCAAATTCCTTAAGCTTCCGCCGTTCCTTCATGGAATCACCAAATTTGTTGATATAGGAGCGGAAAGTCGTCAACTTCCCATCGATGTCCCAAATGATCTCGCCGTGCAGAAAATATTTCACCGAATCCCGCTGATCACCGGTCAATATGCCTAGTTCGATTTCGCGGGTGCCCACATGCAGCAGCTGATAAGCCGAGTTTCCGCTCATACCGTGCTCAATACGCTGTTCCTTCTCCTCCAAGCCATGGTGCACAACCATAATGAGATATTCGAAATCATGCAACAGCGAGTCGTGGAAGCCGGCTTGGTCCAGGTGATACCCAACCGCCCCAATGGCTCCATGTCCGGCTTTCTCCTCGTCTAAGATCGAAAAAATGGTTGTTTCCACGGATACCCTCCCAGCTTGGCGTATTCCTGCCAATTCGTTATAATATAGTTCTACGCCTAATCTAAGTTTCCTTCTTTGTTTTTGGAGCACTTGGAAAAAGTGGGGAAACGCTCCCCTTGCAGAGTTATAGAAACGAGGTGGCCCAATGTTCTTCAAATCAAGCAAAATCAATGAATTTCGTTTATGGGGCTTGTTGCTCACCATGCTTGGGATGGGCCTAATGGTACTGGGAACCGCCGGGATTGTATTCTGGGGCCCTGCCGGCAGAGCGATCGCTGCCATCGGACTAGCCATCGGCTTGGTCTCGATGCTCGCGAGCTTGGCCATTTATTTTTGGGCGGGCATGTTGTCCACGTCAGCAGTGCAGCTGGAATGCCCGGAATGTCACAAGCTGACCAAAATGCTAGGCAAAACAGATCGCTGCATGTTCTGTAAGACCATCCTCACCCTCGACCCGTCGCAGGCGACGATCACGGCCGAGGAATTGGAGCAACAGCAAACAACCGGAGCTTCAACCACCAGTTAAATGTCATTCTATCCTCATTGGATAAAAAGAAGCCAAGCGGACCGCTGCATCTAAAGCAGCGGTCCGCTTGGTTTTTTGCAGTCTATTTTACAATTTCCCGAAGGGTCTCCCAAGCTTCGTCGGAAGCAAACGCCCGTGTCCAGGTGGCGATGCCAGCCAGTTTCATCGATTTGGCCACTTCCACACGGCGTTTTAACGATTCAGCATCCTCCAGCCATATGCGGTGCAATCCTTCTTTGTCCTTATACTCCACGTAATTCTGTTCCGTTTCTTCAGAGAAGCGCGGTTTTAATTTCTTCTCGGCGATGATTTGCTGAACCTTGTCCATCCCAATAGCTTTAGAACTGACCTCCGTTTTGCCGTCCTTCACCGTTTCCGTCCATACCCGGGTATACAAAGGGATGCCCAGGATCAGCTTACTCGGCGGCACATCATCCTCTTCCAATATCCGTGTCACCGATGAGCGCACCCAAGGCAATGAGGCGACGGAGCCCGCCACCGGACTGGCCGCCCAATGCTCATCGTAAGCCATCAATACGAGGTAATCGACCACTTCAGCCAAGGCCCGGCGGTCCAAAAAGGCCGACCACATCTCACTGTTAGATTTCGGGGTCACGTCAATCGAAACGATCAAGCCCTGCTCCTCAGCCAATGGGCGCAGCTCACGCATAAACTGGGTGAGATTCTCTCCGTCCTTGGTGTAGACATTTTCATAATCGATATTAATGCCGTCTAAATCATACAACTTCGCGTAATACAGCATTTGCAGAATCGTCGTTAGCCGGTTCTCGAAGCTGGCCAACGCCTCGGAAGTGAGATCCGGATCAAAGCTGTTATTGAACAAGCCCCAAACCTGCATCCCCTGACCATGAGCCCATTTGACGTAGGCTGGGTCTGCTTTACTCTTCACGTTGCCCTTCCCGTCCACCATGGAAAACCAAGTAGGACTCACAACGTTGATGCCCGGCAGCTTACCGATGGAAGACGGCTTGGGTGCCACCTGATATACAGCTTCCCAGGTCATATTCACCGTTTTGGACTGCCATTTCTGTTTGGCGGCGGATAGCTCCAGCTTGAGTTCCGGGATGGCATGTTCCTCTCCTAATACAACGTCCTTTCTCTGAACATAGCCGGTATACCCGTTATTTAGCTGAACATAATACCATTTATCATCGGGGGTCTCCAGGATCCGCAGCGCAGTCTCCTCCGGCATATCCGCCAGAATCGGCTGATGAATGCTAGGGCCTGTTCGCAGCGGAACAGTGCTGTCCTTTTTGCTGGAACCGGAGTCTACCACAGCCGGCAAAATCTTCTCTCCCGCCCGATAGAGCAGAACAACGCCGGAAGCCGCGTCCTCTTTCACCTCTGCCCCGTACAAGTCCTGAAGCAGATGGGCCGGAAGATAGAGGACGCCCTCCTTCTCCTCCGGAGCAAAGCGCAGCTCCTTCGGCTTATTATTGATTTTGGCGATCTTCTCGTCGGCCTTGAGCAGAACCAACTTCTGCGGCGTCGTTAAGATCACTGACTTCGTATCTTCCTCATAACGAATCGTCGGGTCGATAATCTGCTGAATCACCGGAAGCGGGAGCTTCAAGCTATCTCCCGATCCGATCCCGGTGCCACTTAGCAATTGTCCATCCGCAAAAATAGGCTTATCCACCCGGCCAAGCCATTCAGGATCCACATGCTCGCGGTTGGGCAGCCATTCCGATTGAGCCCAATAAAGCCCTGCTATAATAAGAATCAGGCCGAAAAACCATTTCGTTTTTCTCCTGCCTCGCTTCTTTTTCCTTTGATACACGTCTCTTCTACTCTTCAAGGACAACCCTCCGTATCGAAATCTCTGTCTACTAAATAATAAACTTATAAAGTGCGCCGAAAGTTACCTACAAAAAACAAAAACGTGAAGAATCCGCGAAGGTATTCCACACGTTTGATCTACATCTCACCAAATAAAACTGTCTTAGTGCTTCATACGGCACTCTTTACATACCCCATGCAATTCCAGCCGATGGCCGTGAATCTCAAAGCCGGTGGCTTCTTCGGCCTGGCGCTCGACTTCTTCCAAGCTAGGGTACATGAAATCCTCAATTTTTCCGCATTTCTCGCATATCACGTGATAATGATTGGACACGTCCGCATCAAAACGGCTCGAATTGTCCCCATATGTTAACTCCCGGACCATGCCGGCTTCAATCAACATTTTCAAATTATTGTATACCGTAGCTACGCTCATGTTCGGGAAGCGGGGCTCCAAGGACCGGTAAATCTCGTCCGCGGTCGGATGGCTCATCGATTCCATCAGATACGTAAGTATGGCGTGACGCTGCGGCGTAATGCGGACTCCATTGTTCTTCAGTTGGTCCAGGGCATGCTGTACGCGCGTTGTCATCTCGTCCACCGCCTTCTAAATGCTCATTCCTTATGGTTCATTATGCAAAAAAGTCCGTAAGATTATTGTACGGTTAGGTCAAAACTTTTGTCAACGCAGGATCAACGCCTGCAACTTGGCTTGTCGCCGGTGTTCAGCTTTTATTCACATACAGGTCACTGTTGCCATCGACCTTGAGCTTGAACTCACCGGTTCCGAGTGTACCATGAATTTCCTTGTGATCCACCACAAAAGGCAGTTCGGTAAAAATATCACCGTATCCGCTCGAACCCTCAAGCTTATAATTCCCTTCTTCCGGAAGCTCGACTCGCAACTCGCCAACCGCGCTGTAAACGTCCCAATCGCCGCCAACGATCCGGGAGGTAATGTCGATTTTGCCGTTAAGCGATTCGGCCTTCAGTCCCAGCGGAACGCCGTCGACCCGGATATTGCCGTTTTTCGTATGCAGTTGAATGTCATCCTGAGCTTCGGTTAATGTAATATCGCCTACCAGGGTGGACAAGGCGACCTTGCCCGTAATGCCCCGGCCTTTGATATTTCCGCCTTGCGTATCAATCTCGGCTTCACCAAAGATCCGATACAGCTCAACGTCCCCGTTTAACGTTTTGGCCGAAACATCCCCAATGACATTCCATAACCGTAAGTTCCCATTCCCTGTTTGCAGCTTCACCTGCTTCATCGCTTGGACACCGGTTAATGTAATTTTCCCGTTGGAGGTGGAAATGTCCAAATCCAAGAATCGGTTTTGCGGAACAATCAGGGTTACGTTCACCTTCGGATGACGACGGCCAGTCTCGCCGTAAGCCTTATCCTTGACGGATAAATTCAACGTCTTGCCGATAGCGGCTTCGATAGACGTGACTGCCGCAATTTTGCGAGCGGGTTCATACTCCAGTTGATCGATCCATACCGTATAGCGGACGATGACATGGTCGATCTCCGCCTTACGCACCTCGATATCTCCATTCATTCCGTCAAAAACGATCCGTTCGGTATCCAAGTCGATGGGAAGATCCAACTGGGGTTTCTCCACACGATAACCTTCCTGTGCGCTATATTCCGCCCCTGCAGCCGTCAAATCGAGACTGACCCGGTTCCATAAGTGCATGTATTGATCTTGCTGCGTAATAGCAAATACCGAGAAGGCCATGAACATGGACAAGAACAGCCCCTTCACATCAACGCGCGGGCGAAATCTGACTTGCATGGCTCTCATTCGTTTCCAAACCAATATTATAATATGCTCGATTCCCCACAAAACGAACACGAATGGCCACCATCGGATCAACTGCAGCAACAGATCTCCATCCTTCATCGCATCGTGCAGCAAAATTCCCGCGGTTGTCAGCAGGACCACGGCGGCAGTAAAGCGTCCGGAACGCAGGAAGAGACGTTGCGATTCGCGCAGGATTAGCAGCAGCGCGGTCAACGCCAGCGCAGCAGAGACTAGATACGCTCCGGCGTATTGCACCAGCAGCTGGAGCCAATACGGCTTCATCTGAAGTACAATCAAAATGGCCCCGCCGCCGATCAGCAGCGCTCCCGCTCCGAGACCCTGCTTGAAGCTTCGGCCGGACGGTGTGTCCGTGGATGGGGTTTGACTCGCTTCGAGCTCTTTTTTCAGACGGGCATTATGGGCATCCGTAGATTGAAGGACATCATAAATGCTAAAGAAGTAAGCCGCGGGAATTAACAAGCCAAGCCATAGGAGAAGCGGCACATTAATCGCCATGCGGACGGATGAGAAATAAATCAATGCGGAAGCATCGATCAAGACAAAATACATAAAGCAAAGGCCGCGTAAATAACTGCGCAAGTACAAATGTCCCATCCCCGGAAACAGGGCGGACAACAGACCGGCAATCAGCTTGCGCTTGCGCCGCCGGGGCTGATATCCTTTCGTCCGCCCTTGTATCGGCGGCTGTCCGATCGGCACCATATCCGGCGTCATTTCCCCCACCTCTTTTCTATCTCTGTTGGGCTTCATCCAGCGCGGATTTCCCGTTTCTTTAATCATAACCGATACTGACTAATTCTGTAACGTGGAAGGAACTGGTCTCCAATCAATCAAAAAGCACGCCCTCAAACCTCAGCCATCTGGTTTGAAAGCGTGCTTGAATCTCTTTACTGGTTCAGTCGATAGATCATCAATTCTACGCCTGCAGCAGATTGGACAGACCGCACCGGACGGAAGCCAAACTTGCGGTACAGCGCAACCGCAGGGGCGTTCTGCGGACTGGCCGTTACGGTAAACTCTTGCTTGTCCAGATGGTGAGTCAGGACGTAGTGCAACAGCTTGGCTCCAATTCCTTGCCGCAAATGGTTCGGTTGAACCATCAATCGAGTGATCTCTAAGGCCCCCGGCATCTCATCTCGAACGGCGATCGCCCCCAGCAGCTCCCCATCCTCCGATAGTTCACCAAAGAACACATCGCTGCTTGAGCGGATGGAATCAAACGTATCTGGCAACGGCGGCATCTCCGTTAGGCCAACCGCCTGTGCCTCCAGTCGGTAAGCCGAATGCTGCAAGCTCCAGAGTTGTTCCACAATATCGGTGTCACTCAATGAGAGTTGCTTGATCACCAGCTGGCCCTAGCCTTTCAGCACTTCGACCAGCAGCTTGTTGACCAGCCCCGGGTTGGCTTTCCCTTTACTTTGCTTCATGACTTGGCCGACAAGGAAGCCAATGGCCTTCTCCTTGCCTGCTTTGTAATCCTCCACGGAGGCCGGGTTGTTCGCAACGACTTCTTGAACGATCGCCATAATCGCCCCTTCGTCGCTGATTTGCACAAGCCCTTGCTCCTCAACGATCTGCTGCGGCAACTTGCCGCTTTGCAGCATTTCTTTAAATACCGTTTTGGCGATCTTGGAGCTGATCGTGCCTTTCTCCAGCAGGCCGATCATCTCACCTAGACCTTGTCCGGTCAGCTTCACGTCGGACAATTCCAGTGAATTGCTGTTCAGGTAGCCGAGCAGATCCCCCATGATCCAGTTCGACACCGCTTTGGCGTCCTTCGTATACTCAAGGCTGCTTTCGAACAAGTCCGCCAGCGCTTTGGAGGACGTAATGACGCCAGCATCGTACTCCGGCAAGCCGTACTCCGAAGTGTAACGAGCTTTCCGGGCATCCGGCAGCTCCGGAATCGACGCGCGAATCCGGTCTTTCCACTCCTGATCAATGTGAAGAGTAACCAGGTCGGGATCCGGGAAGTAGCGATAATCGTGGGCTTCTTCCTTGCCGCGCATCGAGAACGTTTTACCTTGGGTTTCGTCCCAGCGGCGCGTCTCCTGTTCAACCTCTCCGCCTTCGTCCAAAATCTCAGCCTGGCGAAGCTGTTCATACTCCAGCCCGCGAACCACGCCGCGGAACGAGTTCATGTTCTTGAGCTCGGCACGCGTGCCAAACTCCTTCTGACCCCACGGGCGCAAGCTGATGTTAGCGTCGCAGCGCATCGAGCCTTCCTCCATTTTCACGTCGGAAACCTCGCAGTACAGCATGATCGCCCGCAGCTTCTCCAGATACGCGCGCGCTTCCTCCGGCGAAGAAATGTCCGGCTCGGACACGATTTCCACAAGCGGCGTGCCTACACGGTTGAAGTCCACCAGCGAAGCGTACCCGCCGTCCACGTGCGTCAGCTTGCCAGCGTCCTCCTCCAGATGCAGACGGGTGATGCCGATCCGTTTCGTCTTCCCGTCCACCTCGATATCGATGTATCCGTTCTTGCCGATCGGTTGATCGTATTGGGAAATCTGATACGCTTTAGGCGAATCGGGGTAGAAATAGTTCTTCCGGTCAAACTTGCAGACATCGCCGATTTCACAATTCAGCGCCATTGCGGCCTTCATCGCGTAGTCGACGGCCTGGCGGTTCAGCACCGGCAATACGCCGGGATGCCCCAGGCACACCGGGCAGGTATGCGTATTAGGCGGGGCGCCGAACTCCGTGGAGCAGCCGCAGAAAATTTTCGATTTCGTATGCAGCTCCACGTGCACCTCCAACCCAATTACCGTTTCATATTTGGATGTTGACATGGCCTATCCTCCTGCAAAACTTTTGTTATGAACCTACAAGGCGGGACGTTGTTGATGATGATCCGTATTCGCTTCAAAGGCGTGAGCCACGCGCAATACCGTACTTTCGTCGAACGGCTTGCCGATAATTTGCAGTCCAACCGGCAGACCTTCGGCAAATCCACACGGCACGCTGATGGCGGGAACCCCGGCCAAGCTCACCGGAATCGTCAAAATATCGTTTAAATACATCGTGAGCGGATCGTCAACTTGCGAGCCCAGCGGGAACGCCGTCGTTGGAGCCGTTGGCCCAAGGATCACGTCATATTTGTCAAAGGTCTGATCGAAATCTTGTTTGATCAGCGTTCTGACCTTTTGCGCCTTCAAATAGTAGGCGTCATAATACCCCGAGCTCAGCGCATAGGTCCCCAGCATAATCCGGCGCTTCACTTCCGGTCCGAAGCCCTGGCTGCGCGAATCGTAGTACAAGTCGAGCAGGTTGCCGGCATTGTCGGCACGGACGCCGTAACGAACGCCGTCGAAACGCGACAGGTTCGACGAGGCCTCCGAGGACGCCAGCAGATAATAAGCAGCCACCGCGTATTCCGTATGCGGCAGCGATACTTCTTCCCATACCGCGCCAAGGCCTTCAAGCACGCGCAACGCATCCATAATGGCAGCCTTCACCTGCGGGTCAACGCCATCCAAATATTCCTTCGGTACAGCGATGCGCAGCCCGGAAATATCACCGGTGAGGGCGCTCAAATAATCCGGCACCTCCACATTCGCCGAGGTGGAGTCCTTCGGATCGTGACCGGCGATCGCCTGCAGAACATAGGCAGCGTCTTCGACGTTTTTCGTAATCGGCCCGATTTGATCGAGCGAAGAAGCAAATGCCACGAGGCCGTAGCGCGATACCCGGCCATAGGTCGGCTTCAGACCAACAACACCGCAATACGATGCGGGCTGACGGATGGAACCGCCAGTATCCGACCCCAGCGTAAAGAAAGCCTCACCTGCAGCGACGGCGGCTGCCGAACCCCCGCTGGAACCGCCGGGTACACGGCTTAAATCCCACGGGTTACGCACGGGATGGAAGCTGGAATTCTCATTGGAGCCGCCCATCGCGAACTCGTCCATATTCAGCTTGCCGATCGTGACCGCCTCTGCTTCCTTTAGCTTCGTAACTACAGTCGCGTCATAAATCGGATCATAATTTTTCAAAAATTGGCTGCCGCATGTCGTCAGCAACCCTTCGGTCACCATGTTATCTTTGATGCCCACAGGAAGTCCAAACAGCAGACCATGGGCTTCCCCCTGTGCCAACTTGGCGTCCAAACGGGCGGCCTCCGCACGAGCCCCCTCCTCGTTCAACGTCAAGTAGGCGCCGATCTTCCCGTCGTATTCGCGGATTCTGGCGAAAGCTTCGCCTACTAACTCGGTCACAGACAACTCCTTGTTGTGAAGCCGATTATGTATCTCCTGTAAACGCAAATCAAAAAGCGCCAATCTAAGCTTCCTCCTTTGTCATTCTCAAGTTCGTTCTAGTCGATGGGTTCATTTTTCAGCGGATCACCTATTCCAATACGGCCGGAACCTTAAACTGACCGTCTTCTTCCTCCGGTGCGTTGCGGAATACCTTCTCCGGCGGCAGGCTTTCCTTCACTTCGTCCTCCCGCATGACGTTACTGAGATGCAGCACATGCGTGGTCGGTGCGATATCGTCTGTATTCAGTTCGTTTAACTTCTCCGCGTATTGTAAAATCGCATTTAATTGTTCCGTAAACATATCCCGCTCTTCGTCGGTCAAGTGCAAACGGGCCAGTCTCGCCACGTGTTCAACGTCCTTCGTCTGGATACTCATGCTTAGATGCCTCCCTTTACTCATGCGTTCCCGCACTATTCGTACATTCTACCATGCTTGTACAATTGAATAAAATTATATTGTAGATTCCGGTTCAATTCAATCCGTTAAAGCGGAAAGGAGCTATAAGGAGGGGGGGATACTGGTAAGCTAGGCGCGTCATTATCGTAGGAGCCGAACCTCCTCAGCTAACAAAAGCCAGAACATTAATGGCTAAATAAAGCTTATATATAATACTCTAAACGATATCAGATATGTGACCTGTCACATGAAGTATGTCGAAAATAATAGGACTTGACCCAGAAAAAAACGCTACTAAAATGTAAACATACCATATATTGGTTTTTGCGAAAAAATTAAGAAGGGGTGAGGTTACTTTCTTAGTGTTGAACTTCTTCAGGTATATACACTTGTCACTTGAAGCCTAAATTTACTTTTAATAAAGAAAGGAGACTAGTGAATGAAAAAACTTCGAAACCGGATTATCGGGACATCACTACTTACCTTGTCTTTATGTCTTTCATTAGTATCATACGCACATGCTAACTCGTACTTTACAGCTGGAATTAATTATGGTTGCAGTCGAAGCTATATTCAAGGTACTGTCACAGCTGGCGACTCCCCAGGGGCCCCGGTCTATGAATATACTCGAGTTTACTTTGAACTTTACGAGAACGGGGTTTTTAGGGGATCTAAACAGGACGATGGTTATCCGGACTCTGGAGCCCAAACGGAATATTGCACTCATCCCAGTTCATCAAGTTATTGGATGCCTTATAACATATACCGTGAGACGGATTCAGGTGAAGGGGACGACTTCGGTGGTAACGAGTATTGGCCATAAGGAGATGATTTAAAATGAAAGCCAAAAAAATGATTGCCTTGTTCCTTCCTGTTGTGATGATGGCTATCGGATTTGCATCCTACTCTTTTGCCGACAACCCACAGGAACAGAGGGCAACTCGTGATCAGAAGTCTGGAACAGAAGTTCTAACAAAAGAAGTGTTGGGGCAGGAGGCAAAGGTTAAAGATCACAAACCTTTTACGGAAGTTGCTAAACCTGAAGTATTGGAATTCTTAAATAAAAGTTGGGAAAAGGGAAAGGACAAGCTGCAACAAATCAAGGGAGACAAGATTCAAGATTGGCAGTTAATCAATATTGGCGATGTAGATATTCAATTCGTAAAGTATATGAATGAAGAAGAAGCAGACTCATTTAACAAAGCGTTTTTTAGCGAAGAAAGAAAAAATTCCTTGCAAATTGGAGATCGATTCCCCGCACTTCTCGTAAGCGGAACATCAGATGAAGCGATATTATTTTGGGAGCGGGAAAATGGAAAGATTGTTTACATTGAATTATCCAAATCCAAGGATACCAAAAGTATTAACGGAGCAGGCGCCTGGTCCAACGGAGACGCCAAAGAGATCGATTAATTATCATTTAGATGCAAGCAGGCACCGATTCTTCAGATCGGTGCCTGCTTTTTCAGCAAAAAAGGAGCCAAGTAAAACCCGACTCCTCATATCCATGCCCGCAGGTTCACTTGTTTAATGAACTCTGCTTGGGACATTACTTCCTTTGTTGGTTCCTGCTGCCCGTCTGCATCGCTGTCTTCGCCGTTCATGATTTGCCGAAACAGCTTCTCATTATGCGTAGCCAGCGCGTAATCGATCAAAGCTTCCTGCGTCGCGCGTTCCGCTGCCTGCTCGATCAGCCGACTTTCGGATTCAATATCGCTCTTAGGAACGAAATAATTCCGCCCCGTCTTCGGAGACCGGATGACGTAGTCAAAAGCATTGTCCGGATTGCGGTCGTAAGCAATAACGTAGCCATATTCCCCAACAGGAAGATTCTGCTCAAAAGCATCACCGACGATAACAATTTTCTCTCCCAAATGAAGCATCGTCTACCTCCCTGATTTATTTGGATGCATAGTCATCAACTTGTATTGCTTTATATAATCCTACTAAAAGACACGGAGATTGGTCAAGTTCTACCCCGGAATCCCGGATATGAATAGCTTATGCAGATTCGCTTCATGAAGTACATCTCGTTCCCGCCGACATTGGTTCAAGCCCAAAAAAGCATAAAAAAGAACGCAAACCGGGATCATTTCCGCAGCTTGCGTGCTTCGCAAAAGTTACAATGTTTTAATAAGTATATCCTATCAAAGGGTTGCACTTTTGTCCACTATTTTTGTACTATTTCGTCGATTTTTTTTGCACAAACGCCATGATTAGGGTTTCATCGACTCTCTAAGAGACGTACGGATTATTCTGCCGTTCGTAGCCGATAGTCGTCTGGGGACCATGACCGGGATACACTTTGACTTCATCCTTCAGTTGGAACAGCTTCCCGCGAATCGAATTAAACAGGTCGGCTTCACGGCCTCCCGGTAAATCCGTGCGCCCTACACCAAGACGGAACAACACATCCCCTGAAAAAAGATCATCCCCGCACAGGAAGCTCACGCTGCCTGGGGAATGCCCCGGCGTATGAAGTACGGTGAACTCATGCCCGATCAGGTGAAGCTTCTGCCCTTCGGCCAGATCGAATTCTGCCGGATCCGTGGAGATGGGCGGTCCGACCTCCGGCCACATCAAGGACCCATTCAGCTTCGGGGTCGTCAACCAATCGCTTTCCAGCGGATGCACATAGACCGGGCAATGCTTCTCCTTCCGAATCTGGTCCAAACCGCCGATATGGTCAAAATGAGCATGTGTAAGCAAAATCGCCTCGATCTCCAACCCTTCGATTCTGCGCAACAGCGGTCCCGGGTTTGAACCAGGATCGATAATGATCGCACGGTTCTCGTCTTCTCCCCGCAACAAATACGCATTCGTCTGCAAGGGGCCTAAGGAAAAACTCTCAATTTTCAGCATGATGTATCCCTCGGAATAAGCGTTACAACCAAGCTCACGGGCCGCTTCGCTTACTCCGCCTCCTCTCTTTAAGTTCATCACCAATTCACTAAGCCCATCCGTTTGGTATCTGGCTTCTTACGGATGTTATCGACTTAGGCATCGCCTTTTCTCCGGTTGTTGAACGATTTGACGACCAAGTACACGATTAACAGCGCCAAAGCCCCAAGCAAAATTGGCATGATATAGGGGCCTGCTTTCTCGTCGACATGCTGCCACTGTTCACCGAGCAGCATTCCCAAATATACGAACAGCACGGACCACGGAATGACCGCCAAGGTCGTCAGCAACAGGAATTTGCCCACCGGCATTTTCGCGATCCCTGCAGGAACGGAAATGGCATGCCGAGCCACCGGGATAAACCGCGCCGTAAAGATAACCCCGGGACCGTATTTCTGAAACCAGGCTTCAGACGCGTCGATATGCTTCTTCTGAATCAGAATATACTTCCCATACTTCTCCAAAATCGGCCTGCCGCCATATCGCCCAATCCAGTAAATAAACAACTGGGCAATGACACCGCCTACTGTACCAAAGAAGACGGCGCCGATGAAATTAATATGTCCGAGATACACGAGATAACCGCCGTAGGCCAGCACGATTTCGCTGGGGATAATCTCGATCATGAGCCCCAGCATAATCCCCATATACCCTAATTGTTGTATCCAATCCAATAATACGCCCACTAAATTTGATATCCAATCCACAGCTTCGTCCTCTTTCCAGTTAACTTCTGTCCTGAAGCCAGCAATAAACTGCCTCCAATCTCAGTCTATTCTATCATAGCCATGGACATGCGTTCTACTTCAGCTCGCCGCACCGGTGACTTCGGGAAATCCGCCCGCATATGCTGGAGCAAAAGGAGGCGACTTCTGCCATGGCAAACTTCCCGGCGAAACATCAAACTTCCCTCCCGAATCCCCGCAAAATCCGCCGCAGCTGCAGCAAAGAGCTGTACCGGACGATCAAGCGGCTTGGCGTATATATTCCGGAGGACCGAGTCAAGGAAGGCGAAGCATTATATTACAAAAAAGTGATTGGCAACCTGCTGTGGATCGGTGAAAACATCAGTAACCGCAAGCTGCTGGCGGATTGGTGGGATGAAGCCGTCAGCGCTGAGCTGGCAGAGCTGTGGGAGGTCGATCGCGAAGCGTTGTCCTCTGCTTTTCGCGCCGCGTTTGGGGGATAGAGGTGGCATCGCCTGTATAAAGGTGAGCCTGCTGCTGCAGCTCCCGCCCCAGCGTTATGGCTTCTTCCGTCAACCGAAAGTCCCGGTCGTTACGCAACGCCGGGTTGGCGGCGACGCTCCCTGCCAAACGCAGGAAGCGCGCGTATAAGTCGGCCCCGGCCGACGCCACCGCTTCGGCCTGTTGCAGTCCCCCGCTTGCCTGCAAGCGTTGCGCTAGCCCCCATAGCTCTCGCAGTGCTGCCGTCTGCTTGACCCGTTCGTACGGATCCAGCTCGATGCCTCGCCGCAGCGCTTCAGCAGCGGCGGGCTGATCGGCTTGGGCCAGCGCTTGGCCCAACGCGAACCACAGCTCGGCGCGCTCCGGCTCGTAGCGGAGGCCCGCCTGCAGCAGCGAGGCGGCCTCCTGTGGTGCGGAGCGTTCCGCGAGCGCTAACCGTACCGTCGTGCGGTACGGGGCAAGGGCCAGCGAACGCCGAAGCAGCTCCGCCGCCTCCCGGTGCGCCTCGGGCGGTTGGGCTAAGGCTTGGCGTTGCAGCCGCTGGCTCTCCGCTTCGCGGAGCCCGGA
Organism: Paenibacillus sp. 3LSP; assembly: GCF_032465655.1. Taxonomy (NCBI): domain Bacteria; kingdom Bacillati; phylum Bacillota; class Bacilli; order Caryophanales; family Paenibacillaceae; genus Paenibacillus; species Paenibacillus sp. 3LSP. The sequence continues at coordinate 14,763 of NZ_JAWDJI010000047.1, forward strand.
TACGCTAAGCAAGAGCAGTGCAGCGGCGATGAGGCCGCTGCACACCATGCGCAGCGGGCGTGGCGAGAGCAAGCGGCGAGCGCGGCCGTACGCGCCGCGGAC
>NZ_JAWDJI010000048.1:0-90126 GCF_032465655.1 Paenibacillus sp. 3LSP
CAACAAGGGGTTATACCCCAAGAGCAAACCACCCGTTGGACGGGTGGTTATGATTTCTCCGCTACTCGTCGGTCGCTGCAGTGGAGTGATCTGCCAACCGGTTAAGCCGCTCCAATTGGTGACCGTATTCGTACATTTCAGCTGATACGATAGATAAACGCAACACACCGGTTCGCTCAGTCGCATATTGATCCAGCATCCGCCGCAGAAATTCGTCGTTTTCCGTTTCAAATTGCATCGATTCGCTATAGCTTGGCTTCAGCTTGTCATCAAACTTCAGCATAACATGTTCGTGGAACTTCGTAAGCTTCTCCAAATGCTCGTCGAATTCCTGATTTAATTCCGGCGTACGGGCGGCCTGGAAATAATGCTGCTCCACCGCATTCAGCACCTCAACTCCTTGACGAAGCGTGCGCAGCATTTGCTTATACACGACCAGCTGACGATGATCGCTAAATTTCGGTGCTTTGATTTTCTTCTGATCTTCTTCCATCAGCTTATACTTATCCGCTAATTGAGTGATCGTATCCTCAAGTTTACGCTTATCAGACCGGAATACTGCTTCTTTAATCTCATCGGAGATCGCCGTTCTTAGCAGCAACGACAGTTGATCAAACGTCTGCCGAACCTGTTGCTCGAACTGTACCTTCGGCTTAGGCGGGAACAAGACGATGTTAATGATAAACGCTGAAAAAATACCAATTAAGCTAAGCAAAAAACGGTTTAACGCAAATTCCCACTGGCCCGACGCTTCCATTACGGACACGACCGTAACCAGTGTAATACCGATCGTATCCCCCATTTTCAGCTGCAGACAGATCATGATCACTATAATGCAAACCAAACCTACGGCGATGGGTTCATTCGAGAAGACCATGCCGCCCAGCATCGCTAACACAGCCCCCAACGTATTCGTCTGCAGTTGATCGATCAAGTAACGCCAGGAACGATAAATGGTTGGTTGCATGGCAAAAATCGCAGCGATTGCCGCAATTACCGGCGAAGATAAGCCGAGTAAGGTACCGGCATATAAAGCCAGTGTTACCGCAACCCCCGTCTTTAGCATTCTCGCGCCAAATGTCACTTCCATTCCCCCTACGTCCCCCAGCACATTCCAATTATTTTAAGCAAAATTTTAACTAATATTAAGGTTCAACTCAGATATCCTGCCTGTTTTTGGTCAAAACTGATAAAGGCAAGGACCAAATAATTCTATACGAAGAGGTGAAAAATGTCCATGTTTATGGAGAACTTGAAACCGATAGCTGGCAAATTGACCCTTGCACTCCTGCTGGCTGCCAGTTCGGCTGCTTCGGCAGGAACCGCGTATGCGGAAGCCGGCGCTCCGGCGGATCAAACACCGCAGGTGAGCCCAAATCCGTCTCAGACGGAAAGCAAGCCGCTTAAGCATCATCCCCACGGCCATTTCCGCGGCGGGCACATCGTCAAAGATACCGCCGAAATGCTGGGAATGGATCCCAAGGCTCTGGTCGACCAACTGAAGCAAGGCAAAACATTGCTTCAGGTTGTGCAAGCCGAAAAAAGCTGGAGCGAAGAGGAGTATCTGAAGAAGCTGACCGAATCGGCGAACAAAAATATCGACAAAGCGCTGGCTGAAGGCAAAATCGATCAGGAAAAAGCGGACAAAATGAAGTCCAAGCTTCCGAACAAGCTGAAGAAAATCATCAACCGCAACTGGAAGGACCGGATCCCGGGACAGCCAGCAACAGATTACCAAAATAACAAGGTCAACTGGACCCATATGTATCATTGATGACGGACACCACGGATAAGACAACCGTGAAAAAACCGCTCGGCGGCCAAAAAGGCACGTTCAGCGGTTTTGCATTTATCGAATGAATTATTTCTCTTCCGACGCCCCTGTATCCACTGCAGCTTCCGTTGTTTGATGCGGAACCACCCCTACGGGAACCTCAACGATGTCCAGCAGGAAGATGAAGATCGGTACACCCACGATCAGTCCCCAGACCCCTAGGAAATGCTCAGAGACCAGCAGAATGAGGAAGGTGAAAAAGATCGGCAAGTGCGTTTTGTTGGACATAAATTTCGGGTTTAGGAAGTAGGTTTCAACGGCATGAACCAGTGCAATCATGATCAGGACATAAACGATTTTAATCAATCCGCCAATTTTAAAAGCAATCGCACACAATGGAATCAGCGAAATGATAACCCCCATGACCGGAACGAGCCCGAGCAAGAAGATCATTATCGCCAGAGCGATCAAATTCGGAAACCCTAGAATCCATAGGAAAATCGTCGATAACACTGCATTTACCGTTGCAATCAGAAATTGAACTTCAATCACTTTACCGAAGGACTGAACGAATTTACGTCCGAAGTACTCCAGTTCCTTGAACAATCCCCCGATTTTGCTTTCTCGAAACTGGACGGTAAAGTTCGTCACCTTCTCTTTCTCCAGCAGGAAGAACAAGCTGAGCACGATCGCGATGAACAGATTTAAGCTCCATTCGCCGATATCGGTTAACGTGCTGAGCAAGAAGGTAAACCCGTTGTTAATATATGCCGACAGATCGATATCCTTCAAATATTCCACGATGTAATTCAAGATCGGGTTATCCGGTAACATCGGTGGATTCGAATAGAACGAGATCACCTGGTTGACCAAGTCGGTCAGCTCGGTAAGCAGCACCGGCATATAATAGTAGACGGCCGAACCAAGCAAGGAAATGAGCAAGACGTAAATAAACAGCACGGTGATGGTTCGATTGATGCGAATCACCTTAGCTACGTTCCGGCTGATGAAGTTGTGCAGCCGATTGATTAAATACGTCAAAATAAACGTAATGAGCAGCATATTCAGCATACTGCGGGCGAAATACAAGACGAGGACGACAAACAGCAGGGCAAGCACCCTGCGGAATCCCGCCATTTGAAACAGTTCCTTAAAAAACGTCATGAGTCACAAACGGCCCCTTCACAGTTACTGGAGGATATTCCCCTGCGTTAATCTTAAGCGAGCCATTAAGACTTTGCAAATAAAATAGTTAGAACCATACCGGCTTAACGCAAACCGGTTTGGATACGGATGCGGTCTGGCCCGTAAACATTAAGCGACCGCTCTCGGAATCCACTGTAAAGACTGCCAACAAGTTGTTATCCCGGTTCGCCGCTATCAGATATTTACCGTCAGGAGTCAGCGCAAAATGACGTGGATGACCACCTTCACTAGAGACATGTTCAACCAAAGTGAGCCGTCCACTCTCAGGATCGATCGCATATTGTACGATGCTGTCATGACCGCGATTGGATCCGTATAGGTAACGGCCATTTGCCGAAATGGCGACCTCTGCGGTGGTGTTCTCTCCCGTGTAATCAGGCGGAAGCGTTGGGACGGTGTCCTGCAAGGCCAATTCACCCGTTGCTGCGTGATAAGTGAACAGAGAGAGCGAGGAGTTCACCTCATTGATGGAATAGAGCCACTGCCCGTTCGGATGGAAAGCAAGATGTCGCGGACCTGCTCCTGGCGGCGTAGACGCTTCACTCTGATATACCAACTTTCCGGACTCCGGTTCAAACGAGTATACGAAAATACGATCCAACCCCAAGTCGGCGACCAGCGCGTAACGGTTATCCGGGCTGAACGTAACGGAATGGGGATGCGGACGATCTTGGCGCACCGGATCAGCCCCGTGACCTTCATGCTGACGCTCGTCAACCAACTTGCCTGCTGTTCCGTCTGCCTGAAGCGCAACAAGGCCTACGTTCCCGCCGTGATACCCCGATACGGCGGCAAATTTGCCGCTGCGGTCCAGTTGAATGTGCGAGGAAGAAGGGCGAATCGTTACTCCCCGGTTTAATTCAGAAAGCTTGCCGCCTGAATCCACATCAAATGCAACAATCTCCCCGATCCGCTCCCCTTCCAGCGTCGTTTCGGAAATGGCGTACACCTTCCGGGAATCTTGCCGGATGCCTAGAAATGTAGGGTTCTTTAATCCCGACACTTGATCCAGCAAACGGAGCTCCCCTGTATCCAAATTCATTTCATATGTGTAAACTCCGGGATCGCTCGCTTCAGCATACGATCCCACAAAAATCAGCAATCGTTGTTGTGAGACTGACAAGTAAAATTCCTCCTTCATCGATGAAGCATGTTTAAATGATGTCCCCTATATTTTTCCGTAATTCATCTAAAAAGTCCAGTGTCTCACCCGGGATAAAATGAAATATTGAAACTCCAAATGAGGCCAGCTACCCAAAACAGTTAAAATATGATATACTGTAAGCGCTTCCGAAAGCATCTTCTAAAGGGGGATTTGGAATGATGAACGTCGGACTCGAAGAAAGAGGCGTTTATGAGGATTTTAATCCTTACGAGACGTATTTCTTCAAGATCGGAGCTCACGGACTGGTTTGCTTCCATGGACGGAATTACAGTATTAAACAGAGATTATCCGCCGAACAGACCTCGAAGTTGATCTCAGACCCTCGCTTTTTCCGCATCAGCACGAACTGCTATGTGAACCTGACCCAAGTCTCGGAAATTCGCGATAACGTTGTTTGGTTCCGGGATGAACGGCATGGGATTAAGACGATCTCGGTCCCCAGACGTAATCTGGAGCAATTGAAACGGCTTATCCCGTCTCAACGTGGCAAAGTCACTGCTGGAGTGAACTAACCCTCCGCTGACCTGCCCAGCCAACGGCAAAAAAGCAGCCTGACTCGCACCGTCGGAAGACGGCCGGGTCGGCTGCTTTTTCCGTTATTCCTGATTATTTCACGTAGAGACGGGCGCGTTCTTCCCAAATCTCACCGGGAAGCAAGCTAAACAGACCGATCTCCTCAGCCGGTAAATTCGACTTCGGTGCATTCACCAGATTGATCTGCGGCTCTGGACAGAAGAAGCCTTCCGTCGCCCCGTTATTCCAAATCATCCATTGCTTGTAGGAGGTCCCCACATCATACACAAGCGTCTTGCCCAGCTTCGTATCAGTCAGCTCCATCCGATTTCTGCCGTTTTGCGGCACCGCCGTATAATGGTTATCCATCGAAGCGAAGAACGGATAGACGCCCTCCCCTTTCATCTGCTCCTCTTCAGCCGTCAGCGGTTGGAAGGATCCGGTCGGGAGCATCCGCTCGCTCATTTGCCAACGCTGCCCGATCGTCAGTTTAACCTTGTAATCCTTCGCCGTACTTTCTGGTGCAAACGGTGCATTCACGGCAGTATGGAAGGCCAGTAAGCATGGCATCTCTTTGTCGCCTTCATTGCGAATGAACACTTGCTGAGCCAAGCCATCATCGCTCAACGAATATCTGAGTCGAATTGTAAATTTAAAAGGAAGGAACCGATACACCTCGTGGTTCTCGTCAACTGAGACTTTAACGGAAACATAGCTCTCCACCGGTGTCTGTCCGAAGTCCTCAACCTCCCAAGCCGTCGTATGTAGAAATCCGTGCAAATGGTTGTGGGTTGCAGCCTCGTTCACCGGGAATTGAAGAACTTCACCTTTCCAAGGGAATTGTCCGTCTTCATACCGGTTGGGCGGGAACAGCACCGGGATCCCGTGGACGCCGGGATTGCTCTTGAATGCGTCCATCTCCTGCTCGCCCGGCTCCCGCAAGAAACGGTAACCGCTTTCGACATCGCGGAAAGCGATCAAATTGCCGCCGATTTCCGGCAACAATACTGCCTCATAACGCCCGGATTTGAGCCAAACTGCCTTTTCTCCTTGATATGTTCCTTCATAAGCCGTTCTTTGTGCCATGGATGATAATCTCCCTTCATTGCTTAGCGCTCATCTTGTAATATACCTTAAAGCGCCTTCAAAAGTCACCCCTGTCCATCACACCATAGGCTGCAGATCATTCTGCCTCCATCTGCCATACATCATGCATCGCGCAAAATTTTGCGCCCGAAGCTTGCAGCCAAAACGATCATGGACGCTCCAACGATCAGTTGCATGCCAAAAATTTGCGTCCACAGCGGCCACGATTCAATCCATTCCAGCACCTGCCCGCCAATCAGTGGACCAAAGAATGAAGCTACCCCCGTGATCGCCGAATACATCGCCATATACATCGGACGCTCCGATTTGGGTGTGTCGCCAATCATAAAGTTAAAGGCCAGTTGGTTAAAGCCGCCGACACCAACCCCAAAGATCATATGAGCCAGGAAGAGCACGGGCAACACAGGCAGTATAGACAGTCCGCCCCAGCACAAAATCGCCAGTGCAATAATCGGCAGCGTCCAGAACAGCAAGCGACGATTGCTGTATCGCGCATTCAGATTTCCCCATACGTAAAAGCTTGCCATCATAAAGATCGTCTGCGTCACATTTAAGAGTGAAATGGTCTGATAATTAATGTTCAGCAGCTCCAGCATCACATACGAGTACAGCGGCACGACCAGGTTTTGCAGCAGCAGGAAGCCGGCCAGAAACAACGTAGCCTTCATAAAGGCTCCGTCCTGGAGCGGTTTGCGCAGCATCGGCATGAACTTGCTTTCCGCGGAACGCTCGAAAGCAGCATCGGGATAGAACATAAACACAATAATGTTGGCGATCGCACAAATCCAAATCACGATATACAAGTAGAAGAACCCTTGCGCCTCCGGATAATGGTCCAGCACCATCCCGCCCAAAAACATCACCAACGTGTTCAGCGCATTCAGAAACGTATTACGGATGCCAAAATATCTTCCCCGTACGCGCGCTGGCACGATATCGCTTATTAGCGAGTTCCACAACATCGCTCCAACCGTATTAAAAATAAACGCCGCGATATATAGAGCAATGAATCCGGTTACCCAATACTGATGCGGTAAAACAAACGGAACAAGGCCCGTTGCCCCCCACAGAATACGATGCAGACCAACGAACAGCACCAGAGCCCATTTGCGGCTGGTTAAACGCTGGATGAGATAAGCGACAGCGATCTGAGCAATATTCACGAACGTCGTGATCGCTAAAACAAAGCCAATTTGGGCTGAATTCGCCCCAAGGTACAGCAGGAATCCCGTCAGAAACTGACCGCCAAGCAACGTTTGGAAGATCGTGGAGGGAACACCCTCCCAGGTCGCGATCGCCAAGTTGCGGCGCTGGCGGGACGGCTTTCGCGATACCAACGATTTTTGCATGATACTGCTCTTCATGTTTGTTGGATACTCCTTTGGTTTCTCTCTCCGAATAGTTCTGTCTCTTTTTTTACATACTTCAAGTGATTCGTTAATCTGAAGGAATGGAGTGCTAATGAACGTATGCGGATACCCTTGAGGTTTGGGATGCTCCTTGTTAGTCTGACTCTGCCGCTGACCATGATCACTTCCTGCGGCCAGCAGGATCGAGTCCGAACAAATTCCGTCCCTCCGTCCGGCAATCCCCCGTAAAAACAGAAGCGATCACCGAATCCAACGGTACAACTTGGGTGCCGTTAAATCTGGTGGCTCAGAGCCTTGGCTTGCGACTGCAGGAGAACAGGGACAGCGCGAATCTCGGTTATAGCGATGTGATGTTTACCGTTCAGCCCAGCCAAAGGCATGCGATCTCCTTCGGACAGCCGATCGCACTGCCCCAAGCGCCGGTGCGTGAGAACGGCCAGCTCTATATGACGATGGATGCCGTATCCGCCTTGCTTCAAACGAAAGCAAAGATGGATACCCGCACAGGGAAGCTTAGCTTTGACCGCATCACCCCGGCGGGCAGCAACATGCCGCCGCAGACAGGAACGAGCCGATACGGAGTTCTAAGCGTCGCCGATCAACAGGATGAAATGGTCGCTTATGCCAAGCAATTTTTGGGCGTACCTTATGAATTTGGCGCCGCACCTTACGAACAGTCCAAAGCGTTCGATTGTTCGTCTTTCACTCGTCATGTCTTTAAGAAGTTTGGCCAAGATTTGCCGCGGCTGGCTCGAGATCAAGCCAAAGAAGGCGTACCGGTGACGCGGGATCAACTGCAAGTGGGAGATTTGATCTTCTTCACAGTCCCCGGTCGATTTCAATCCGACAAAATTCCAGGCCATGTCGGTATTTATATCGGCGACGGCAAGTTTATTCATACCTGGGGGGAACCCGGAGTTCAAATCAGCCCGCTGGACAGCGGGTACTGGAGCACGGTGATTCTTTCCATGCGCCGGGTTCGTTAATTCTGCCCCAGAGCCTAAAGCTAAGGTCGGGAAACCGTAAGGTTCACCCGGCTTTTTTCCTGCCAATCAGCGATTTCCCTTCGATACAAATACAAAGTATAATGAAAGTAGGCATCACTTTCCATATAATAATTTATACATTAAAACCTGATGGATTTAGAGGAGAAAGACGATGGACAACGACAATCTGAAACAGGCTTATGAGGTGCTTGGACTGCCCGAAAACGCTTCCCGCGAAGAACTGGAGAGAGAATTCGACATTTTGCTGCGCAGATCCCGTTCACGTAACCTCGATCCCGGCGAAGCCGAGGAAATTGAGCGTAAGATCCAGGCTTACAAGCAGATCGTGGAGACGGAGGAACAGCGCAAGCTCGCGGAGTTAACCCGCAGGCGTTATGAGAAGTGGGGCAAGTTTGCAGGGACCGCTGAGAAGGTTGACGATTTTTTCCGGCTTTATCGCAATTATGTGATTATTGGAATCATCGCTATCGCAGCAATTATTTGGGGGACTAACGCTTATCTTAATCATCTCGAGGAACAAAGACGGCTGGCCGCCCTGCCTCCGATCGATCTGTCGATCATCATGGCGGGCAATTATATGACCGATGACCAGAACGGCGGTGTCGACGCTCTAGAGCAAGCGATGACAGCACAAATCCCCGGATTCCAAAGGGTGGAAATTGAAATGCTGTACTTACCCATGCAAGGAGAAGCCCTGACGACTGCAGATATCGCTTATCAGCAAAAGGCGATGGCCGTGATCGCTTCTACAAGTCCGGATATTTATATTACCGATGAACCTACCTTTGAGTGGTTATCAAATGGCGGCGCCTTTCTCAGCCTTGACGATTTGGTTAATGGAGAACTAAAGGATTTTCTGACGGAGGACTCCCTTGTCAAGGATGTGTCCGATGAAGACAATACGGAGCATGTGTACGGCATTAAAGTTACCAACAGCCGTCTCGTCAAGGATCTGCCGTTAGGTTATACAGACTTAATTATTTCGCTCCGCGTTGACGCGAAGAACAAAGACAAAGCGATCACAATGATCAAGACTTACTTGGAAAATGTCCCGAAGGCGGCGGAATAGCCGCCTTTTTTTTCGTGCATTTTTCATAATTGATTAATTGCAGGGGATGCTATACAATAACCCTATAAACGCGCGTTTACGAAAGTGGGGACAAACCTTTATGCGCAGTGAAGACATCGCCAAACTGGCCGGGGTGTCCCGCAGCACCGTCTCACGGGTGATCAACAACTATCCGAACGTTCCGGAAGCAACGAGGGCTAAGGTGCTCCGCGTCATTGAGCAGCACCATTATGAACCGAACAGCTTTGCCCGGGCGCTCGCCGGCAAACGGACGGATACGATCGGCCTGTTCGCCATCAGCATGACAGAGAAAGAAGATACTAGCCGCATCTATCAGAACAGCTATTTTGCCCCAATCGTCGACATGGTCGTCGACACGGCCAATGCCCGCGGATTTTATGTACTGATTCATACCGTTTATTCGCCGGGCGACTTCCAAAAGGTGAAGCAAGCGTTCCTGCAGAAGCGGATTGATGGCGGAATTCTAGTCGGTACGCAGAAGGACATCGAGCTGGTTCGGGAAATGGTGGATCAGGAAGCGCCGTTAGTGCTCGTCGATTATGACATTGCAGAAATTATGACCGAACGCCTGAACAAAAATCATCTGGCAGTCATCAACTCCAATGATTACGAAGGTACGGTCCAAGCGATTGAATATTTGATCGAGCTCGGGCATCGTGACATCGGCATTTTGAAAGGCAGCATGAATACTTACTCGGGTCGTGAGCGATACTTAGCTTATGAGCACACGCTTAAGAAGCACGGATTGCCGCTGAATGAAGCGTATATCCTTGAAGGCGAATTTCTGAAGGATAGCGCCTACCGCGAGACTCATCGGCTGATCGAGCAAGGAAATTGGCCAACCGCCATATTCTGCGCTAACGACGATATGGCCATCGCAGCAATGGAAGCGTTTGCGGAAAAAGGGATCAGCGTTCCGGAGCATGTGTCGATCATCGGCTTTGACGATGTCGAAATCGCTTCCCGGGTAACGCCGAAGCTGACGACCATTCGGCTGCCCATCGATGAGATGGCCAAGGCTGCCGTTTTGAAAGTGATCGAGCTATGCGAAGCAGAGCAGCCCACCTTCAGCACCGTCAGCTTTCCAACTCGTCTGGTGATCCGGGATTCCTGTCAACCCCCGGCGAAATAACCAAACACCCTACCCTCCTCCCCGATCTTCAAGGGATCGCCGGAGGAACCTTTTCTCATGATAATAAACGCGCGTTCACAAACGAAGGGAGAGTTCCTGTTCATGAAATTTGGAGCATTTGACGATCAGCGTAAAGAGTATGTGATTCATACGCCGCAAACCCCTTACCCGTGGATTAACTACCTTGGAAATGAGCAATTTTTCGGTCTGATCTCCAATACGGCCGGCGGTTACACGTTCTATCGCGATGCCCGCCTGCGTCGTTTGACCCGCTATCGCTACAACAACATTCCGCTGGATACCGGTGGACGTTACTACTATCTCCGCGACCATGACAACGGCGATTTCTGGACACCGGGCTGGATGCCGGTCAAACGCGAGCTGGATTTCTACGAATGCCGACACGGTTTGGGCTATACGTCGATCACCGGAGAACGCGGCGGCATTTCGGTCACGCAATTGGCGTTTATTCCGCTGGGTTACAACGGTGAAGTACATCGTTTAACGGTGAAAAATACGAGTACCGAGACGAAGAAGGTCTCTCTCTTCTCTTTTGCCGAGTTCTGCCTGTGGAACGCTCAGGACGACATGACTAACTTCCAACGCAACCTGAGCACCGGCGAAGTCGAAGTGCTGGATTCCGTCATCTACCATAAAACGGAATACCGTGAGCGCCGGAATCACTATGCCTTCTATTCTGTGAACCGCGACATCGACGGCTTTGATACGGACCGCGAATCGTTTGTAGGACTGTATAATGGCTTGCACGAACCGCAGGTTGTTGTTGCCGGCAGAGCTTCCAACTCCATCGCCAGCGGCTGGTCCCCGATCGGCTCGCATGAAGTGACGCTGAAGCTTGCTCCAGGCGAAACGCAAAGCCTGATCTTTATTCTCGGTTACGTCGAAGTGCCGGAAGAAGAGAAATGGGAATCCCCTGGCGTCATCAACAAAAAACCAGCGCTCGAGATGATCGAGAAATTCGCAACAGACGCCGACGTTGACCGCGCTTTGGCTGATCTTGCTGCGTACTGGGACGGCTTGTTGTCCAAGTATCAAATCCAAAGCAGCGACGACAAACTGAACCGCATGGTCAACATTTGGAATCCGTATCAATGTATGGTGACGTTTAATATGTCCCGTTCGGCTTCCTATTTCGAATCCGGGATCGGCCGCGGGATGGGCTTCCGCGATTCCAACCAGGACTTGCTTGGCTTTGTGCATCAAATCCCGGAACGGGCTCGCGAGCGGATTCTCGACATCGCTGCTACGCAATTTGAGGACGGCAGCGCGTACCACCAATATCAACCGCTGACCAAGAAAGGAAATAACGAAATCGGCAGCGGCTTCAACGATGACCCATTGTGGCTCGTGCTGGGGACGGCGGCTTACATCAAGGAGACTGGCGACATCAGTATCCTGGATGAACAGGTACCGTTCGATAACAATCCAGACAATACCGCAACGCTGTTCGAGCATTTGAAACGTTCCTTCTACCATGTCGTACACAACCTGGGACCGCATGGCTTGCCGCTCATCGGCCGCGCAGACTGGAACGATTGCCTCAACCTGAACTGCTTCTCCAAGGAGCCGGGTGAGTCGTTCCAAACGACCGCGAACATCGAAGGCCGCGTAGCAGAGTCCGTATTTATCGCCGGCTTGTTCGTCTTCGTAGGCCCAGACTTCGCTGAAATCTGCCGGATCCGCGGGCTGGAATCCGAAGCGAAGGAAGCGCTGGATTGGACGGAGAAAATGCGTAAAACGACGTTGGAACACGGCTTTGACGGCGACTGGTTCCTGCGCGCTTACGATCATTACGGCGAGAAGGTCGGCAGCAAAGAAAACGCTGAAGGCCAAATCTTCATTGAGCCGCAAGGCATGTGCGTCATGGCAGGTATTGGCGTTGAAGAAGGCCTGGCCGCCAAAGCGCTTGCTTCGGTTGAGGAGCGCCTTGATACGAAATACGGGATCGTGCTGCAGCAGCCACCGTACTCGAAGTATTATCTGAACCTGGGCGAAATCTCCAGTTACCCGCCAGGATACAAAGAGAACGCCGGGATCTTCTGCCATAATAACCCGTGGATTATGATTGCGGAAACCGTATTGGGCCACGGTGATCGGGCGTTTGAAGTCTACAAAAAAATCGCCCCGGCCTACCTTGAGGACATCAGCGAAATCCACCGGATGGAGCCGTATGTATACTCGCAGATGATTGCCGGTAAAGACGCAGTACGTCACGGCGAAGCGAAGAACTCCTGGCTCACCGGGACGGCAGCCTGGAACTACGTAGCGATCACGCAAGCCATTCTTGGCGTGCAAGCGGACTTCAAGGGACTGAAAGTGGATCCTTGCATTCCATCGGCATGGGACGGATTCGAAATCACCCGCGTTTTCCGTGGAGACACGTACGTCATCCGCGTAAGCAATCCGAATCATGTGGAAAAAGGAGTGGCCAGCATTACGGTGGATGGCCAGCCAATTCAAGGCAACATCATTCCGCCGGCTGGCGATGGCGGCGTCCATCAAGTCGAAGTAGTACTTGGCTAAGTACAAAAATAAAAAAGGTACAACTGCTCTAATCGAGCGGTTGTACCTTTTCTCTTTATTGAGTTAAGCTTTAGCGGGCTTCATGCCGTTTTCCTCTTTCCCAGTACCCTGACCTTCTTTATTGACCTGCACTTTGCGGATAAAGAACGATAAGATGAGAGCCACCAGCGTAATTCCTGTCGCCACGACAAAGGCAAAATCAATCCCGTTGATAGTCGCATCCCGGGTGATCAATGCGACTTGTTGCGCATTAGCCGGGTCTTTCGGATTAATTCCAGCTGCGAGAATCATCTCAGCCACCTTATCCTTGGTACGCGAGGACATAATCGTTACGAGCAGTGCGGTTCCGAGCGCGCCGGAGATGGTCCGCAGCGTATTAGACATCGCGGTGCCATGGGCATTCAGCCGCGCTGGGAGTTGGTTGAGACCCGCCGTCTGAATCGGCATCATCAGCATGGACATCCCAAACATCCGGGCGGTGTACATCAAGATGAGATGAGTGTACGTCGTATCGACGGTCAAGTTGCTGAATTCCCAGGTTGTTACGGTGGTGATCGCCAAGCCGATGACCGCCAGCCAGCGGGCGCCTATCCGGTCAAAGATCATCCCGGTAATCGGCGACATAATCCCCATCAAGATCGCTCCCGGCATTAACAGCAGTCCGGATTCCACAGGGGAGAAGCCGCGAATGTTCTGCAGGTAAATCGGCACCAAGATCATCGCTGCATACAGCGCCATGGTGATCACCACATTGATGATCGTCGTCAGCGTAAACATATCGTAGCGGAAGACGCGGAACTCCAGCAACGGCTTATCGGATTTCAATTGACGCCACAGGAATAAGCCCAAGGCGATCACGCCGACAATTAGACTGACGACGACATCCGTCTCGCCCCAGCTGGTGCTGCCTGCTTCGCTAAACCCATACAGGATGCCGCCAAAGCCGAGCGTTGATAAGACAATCGACAGTACGTCCAGATTCGGACGACCCACCTGGGTTACGTTTTTCATAAAGAACACACCAAGAAGAATCGATAAAATCGCAAACGGGAAAATAATCCAGAATAATACGTTCCATGGATGATGCTCAATGATCCAACCAGAGAGCGTTGGCCCAACCGCAGGAGCGAAGATCATGGCGATCCCCATCATCCCCATCGCTTGACCGCGCTTCTCAATCGGGAAGATCGTTAAGAATACGACAGTCATCAGCGGCATCAGCACACCCGCGCCGGCTGCCTGCACCAATCTCCCGATTAGAACCATTTCAAAGCTAGAACCGATTGCGCAAATGAACGTCCCTGCGGAGAACAAGACCATCGCGGAAATAAACAGCATCCGTGTCGTAAATCGTTCCATCAAAAAGGCGCTGATCGGAATCAATACGCCGTTCACCAGCATAAATCCTGTCGTTAACCATTGGATGGTCGTCGGGCCAACCCCTAAGTCGTCCATCATTTTCGGCAAAGCAACGTTCATCAAGGTTTGGTTCAAGAGGGACACAAATGCCCCGATTAATAACGCCATGACAATCGGCCATCTTTTGAAATTTACAGCCGGTACAGCAGCAGTATTACTGTTCATAGGTTTCCTCTCTCACTTTCTCTAAGGATGCGATAATTTTCCGGTGGGTCTGCAGCATCTGGTCGATGTCTTCCCCCGCTGCCTCCAGAACCGTCGAAAACGCCCGGGTATATTCGAGGTCCGTCTTCCGATAAACCTCCATTCCCTTATCCGTGATTTGCAAAAATACGTTTCTCCGGTCATGGTCCACCCGTCCGCGCTCTACAAGCCCCGCTTTGACCAGACGATCAATCACGCCGCTGACCGTGCTGTTTCCCAATCGCATCTGTTCAGCAAGCTCCGTCACCCCGATATGCGGATGTTGATGAATTCGTTTCAAAGCCATGAACTGGATACCGGTGATGCCGAAAGGCTCAGCTTGTTTGGATAGCAATTGGTAAAAGGCTTTCTTCACTTCGCGAAAGGACTCCACGATCTCATGCATGCGTTGCTTCTGATCCAAACGGTGCTCATCCTTTAACTATTAGTTATACTCCTTAATATTTCGTATGCGAAATAATCCATTACTATATTTAACAAAGCATCAAGTTTATTGTCAATATGGAGATTTCAATGTCAGCGTTAGACAAAATCAGATCATTTTCAACCTTCGGATAGCTTTTCTCGGAAGATTTCATTCTATACCCCTGACGTATTGGATGATATAATCATGGTAGAATTCACCTATTACTTAAGGAGGATAAGAATCCCATGACATGGTTCAACCGACTTCCCTTATCAGGAAAGATCTCCGCCGCATGTTATCTTGTGGCCGCGCTCTTTGCCGTACCATCGCTGCTCGCCTTCATCCTGCTGGGACATATCATCATCGGTATCTTACTGATCGTCGTGTTGGCAGCGCTTACTTTCCCACTTTCGCGTTACCTTCAGAAAGCGCTTACGGATTCATTCGACGATATTACCAGCGCTTCGGCCAAAATCGCCAAAGGTGATTTTACCAGTCGAATTTCGGAATCCGGGGGCATGGACGATCTCAGCCGTTCCTTCAACAGTATGGTGGACAAGCTGCGCAAGATCCTCCAGGAGACTTCAGATATTACCCGCAAGGTAATGGACTCCAGCCGGAGGATTTCCGATCGCAACCAGGAACTGATTGAAGTCATGACCCAAGTCACCCACTCCTCCAACGAGCTGGCTCTGGGTGCCAACGCCATCTCCGAAGATGTCAGCGGCATGAAAGACGCGATTGGCGAGATTGAGCAGAAGGTCAGCAATTACACCGAAGCCTCCCGTGAGATGAATCAGCGTTCCGAAGAAATGATTCATCTGGTGGAGCGTGGACGTGAGTCCGTCTCGCGTCAAGCAAGCGGGATGCGGAAGAACATCGAAGCGACCGAGAAAGTAGCTGAGTCCATTGAGGCTTTGGCGAAGAACGCGCAGGGCATTACCAAAATTACAGCAACGATCTCTGAGATTGCCGAACAAACGAACCTGCTGTCGCTGAACGCTTCAATTGAAGCAGCGCGGGCGGGCGAGCACGGAGCAGGGTTTGCCGTCGTTGCCCACGAGGTTCGCAAGCTGGCGGAAGAATCCACCGCCTCAACCAAAGAGGTATTTAACCTGGTTCGCAGCATCGAACAAGACGTAAAACAAGCCGGACAGAACATTAAAATTAATGAAGAAGTGGTTCGGCAACAAAGCGAAATGATCCAAGAAGCAGAGCAAATCTTCCAAGAAATTGTACAGAGCGTGCAATATATTAGCGAAGAAATCGCCTCCTTCGCCAGAGAGAGCGAAGAGATGCTGGAAAGCGCACAGAACATTTCCTCTGCGATTCAGAACATTTCCGCGATTACCGAGGAATTGGCGGCGGGCACGGAACAGGTCTCGGCATCGATGAACGAGCAAATTACTTCGATTCGCGCGATGGCCGAAGAGGCCGAAGCGATGAAGAATGCCGTGTTCCAGTTGCAGAAGACGATACATATCTTCAAGTTTTAATCGATCTACCCTATCGCCCAGTCCCTTGTTTGCTAAGGGGCTGGGTTATTTTTTACTTTTTCGATAAGATAAGGAGAGTGAAATGAGAAAGGAGGGCTGGTTGCACATGCCCACAACCACCAATTTGACCCAGCTTTATCAGGAGTACCGACATGCGATGACCGCCCTCTCCTACCGGCTGATCGGCTCCTGGTCGGAAGCGGAGGATCTGGTGCAAGACGTGTTGGCCGAGCTCCAGCAGAACGAGCAACTGGACGACATTCGCCAACCCAAATCTTATTTAATGCGCGCGGTCGTGAATCGCAGTCTCAATGCGCTGAAATCGCCACGGCTGTCTCGGGAGACGTATACCGGGCCCTGGTTACCCGAGCCGGTCTTCGATCCGGGGCTGGAGACGCAACTTGACCGTGTGCTGCGGGAAGAACAGGTCTCTTATGCGTTTATGGTGTTGCTGGAGCGCCTGACTCCCGAGGAGAGGACCGTCTTCGTGCTAAGAGAATCGTTCGCCATAGAATACGAGGAAATCGCTGACCTCTTGGGAAAAAGCGTCGTCGCCTGCCGCAAACTACTGAGTCGGGCTCGGCAAAAGGTCAAATCGGAGCCCGCGATGGCCGCAGCCCCCGCTAACGATCAGATGGCGGAGACTTGGTCCCGCGAGTTTTTGAAAGCGGCAAAAACCGGGGACTTCGGCCCGCTGCTGGAATTGATCCGTGAGGATGCGGTGCTGATTTCTGATGGAGGCGGCAAAGTTCGGGCAGCGATCAATCCGATTCTCTCCAGAGCACGGGTTATTGCCTTTTGGCAAGGTATTCAAGCCAAAGGCACTCTGCAAGGCGACTGGGTACCGACACGGATCAACGGGGAAACAGGGTTGGTTCATTACCGTGATGGAAAGGTCGTGCACATCATCATGTTTGAAGGGGATGCGCAGGGACGAATCCGGCGGTTCTACTTGGTCAGCAATCCTGATAAATTAATTGGAGCTCCTCCACCCAGTCACAAATAACTCCCTTCCCTTGTCTTACTTATGTAAGCAAATCATTTTCCAATGGAGGGATTAGGGATGAAAGTCAGAATGGATCATTATCAAGCCAACCCCAGTGTGTACCAGGCGATGAGCCAAATGGAACGGCAAGTTACAGAGAGCGGCCTCGATCATGTCTTATATGAGCTGATCAAAATCCGCGCGTCTCAAATCAACGGTTGCGCGTTCTGCCTTGATATGCACACCACGAAAATGCGCGAGCTGGGCGAAAGCGAGCAACGCATTGCCTTGGTCAGCGTGTGGAGGGAATCCCCATGCTATACCGACCAAGAGCGTGCGGTACTTGAGCTTACGGAAGCCGTAACCCGGATCGCCGACAATGGCGTACCGCAGGAAGTGTATGACCGGGTTCGCAGCTTTTTTAGCGAGAAGGAAACGATGGATTTGATCTTGGCGATTAACGTCATCAACTGCTGGAACCGCATCGCTATTTCCACGGGAATGTTCCCCGGTTGCCGTGACTAGGTGAGAACAATCGGCAAAAAAAGACCTGAAGGAGATAACCTCCCTCAGGTCTTTGCGTTATTTATTGCTTTGCTTTCAGGTGAATCATCTTGCTGCTGAAATCGCCGCGCACCGAAGCCATGGACAAGCCGGCGTTCATCAACCGGTCGCCGCCATACACTTCGCTGCTTCCGGCCACTTCGTAATCCTTGGCCGGGTCAAGTCCTTGCAACTTGACGCTGCGCAGCGGTCCGTTAGGTTCTGCCAGGACGCGGAAATAGAACAGCAACGCCTCGTTCTGATCCGGGCTGACGAACATCCACGCCGTCTCATTGCCTTCGAACGGGCTTTGCAGACGATACAGATCCCCTTGCTGCACCAATCCGCGGATTTCTTTGTAAATGGCGATCTGACGTTTCGCCGTCTCCTTCTCTTCTTCCGTAAACCGAGTGAGATCTAGCTCATAACCAAAATTACCGGACATGGCTACATCCCCTCGGAACGTCAGCGGCGTTGTCCGCTCAACTTGATGGTTTGGCACCGCCGAGACGTGTGCGCCCATCGTCGACACCGGATATACGATGCTGGTGCCGTATTGAATTTTCAAGCGCTCCGCCGCATCGGTGTCATCACTCGTCCAAGTCTGCGGCATGTAGTACAGCATGCCAGGATCAAATCGGCCGCCGCCGCCGGAGCAGCTTTCGAACAATATATGCGGGAACTCGCTAGTCAGACGCTCGAGGAGCTCGTACAGCCCCAGCATATAACGGTGGGCAACCTCCCCTTGCCGCTCCGCCGGGCTGACTGCTGAACCAATCTCCGTCATGTTCCGGTTCATATCCCACTTCACATACGTAATCGGTACCGTCGAAAAAATGGTGCTTAAGCGCTCATACAGATACTGGCGCACATCGCTGCGCGACATATCCAGAATCAGCTGGTCGCGAGCTTCCGTACGCCGCCGATCCGGAACATGCAGACACCAGTCAGGATGCGCCCGGTACAGGTCGCTGTCCGGGGAGACCATCTCCGGCTCGAACCAGAGGCCAAACTGCAGCCCGGTGTCCTTCACGCGGCGAGCCAGATCCGCTAGTCCATCAGGCAGCTTGCGGCGGTCCTCGAACCAGTCGCCTAACGAGCTATTATCCCGGTCTCGCCGACCAAACCAGCCGTCGTCAAGCACAAACAGCTCGATGCCCAGTTCGCTGCCCGCCTTGGCAATCGCCTCAATTTTGTCCGCGTTGAAATCGAAATACGTCGCTTCCCAGTTGTTAACGAGAATTGGCCGTTCTTGGTCACGGAACTGCCCGCGGCAGAGTCGAGTCCGGTACAACCGGTGATAGGTGCGGGACATGCCTCCCAGCCCTTCGGCAGAATATACCAGCACGGCCTCCGGGGTTTGGAAGCTTTCGCCCGGCTCCAGCCTCCACGTGAAGTCGAAAGGATTGATCCCAATCTGAACCCGGGTTGTCCCAAACTGCTCCACCTCGGCCTCAGCGGTAAAGCTGCCGCTGTAAACCAAGCTGAAGCCATAGACCTCACCCTGCTGCTCTGTCGCATCCGGCCGCAACAGCGCCAGGAACGGGTTCTGCTGGTGGGAGCTCGAACCGCGGCGGCTGCTGATTCCGGTCACACCAGGAGCGAGCCGTCTGCGTTGGACATGGCGTTCGCGCGCCCAAGCGCCGGATAAATATAATGCGTCGTAAGCTGCATCCGGGAAATCTACCGAGGCGCTGAGCGCCCGCTCCAGTTGAAGCGGCTCGCTGCTTCCGTTCGTCAGCCGAGCGGAACGGGCGATGGCGTCAAACTCGGCAAACACGGTGTAGCTCAGCACAACGACGAGTCCAGAAACACGGTCTTCCAACTCCAACTCGAGCGTTTCCGCCTCATGGTCTTGCTCGACATACACGGCAGGCAGCCCCTCCAGCGCCGGTTTTCCCGGAACAATCCGGTGGGAGCGATACGTCAACTCCGTGGCCCGCGTACCGTTCGCCAGCCGCACCTGATAAGCCGGACTCCGGAAATCGCTTGTGCCGTACTGCGGATATTCCTGCGGAAGAGAATCCAGTGAAATGGACTTATCCTCAGGGATCGGGTTCGGACTAAATGAGGCGCGTTCCTGGAAGGTCAGCAGCTGATCGAGGTTGCTGCCATGGCGCAGCTTCGCCCCAAAATAAGCGTGGGCAGGATACCCGTGAACCAATTGAATGATGTAACTTGTATTGCGGGATTGCAAATGGAAGAGACCTTGCGCTTCATCGAAAAAGATAGGCATTCTCGATCCTCCTGGTAGGTTTCTTATCTGAATTGGAATGGCGTTCATCTTCTTCCATTCTACTATCAACCCCAGGAGGAGTAACGAGAATAAAGTGATCTTCTATATGGATATTTGTGATTTATTCTGGCTTCGCCAAACTCGTTCTGTCGCTCAGCAAAGACTTCGT
Organism: Paenibacillus sp. 3LSP; assembly: GCF_032465655.1. Lineage (NCBI taxonomy): Bacteria > Bacillati > Bacillota > Bacilli > Caryophanales > Paenibacillaceae > Paenibacillus > Paenibacillus sp. 3LSP. The sequence continues at coordinate 20,367 of NZ_JAWDJI010000048.1, forward strand.
CGCACTTCCAAATTGCCGAGCATAATAACGGTAGGACAGCAGGATGCCGATATGCAGCAAAGCCAATACCAAGGCGACATTGGAATACACGGCGGAACCCTCAAATGGATTTAGGGGATTCCAATGTGACGTCGCTCCGAAATCTACAGCTTTGCCGTAAAGGCTGATGGCCACCGTGCCGGACAGGAAGCTCAGCATCGACAACATCCCCATGCCAACCCCCGTCAGCTCTTTGGGCAAGGTGCGGGATATCGTGTTGGACAACGCTAACTGCATGAACATATGCCCCACATTCCCAAGAATGAGAATCGCGGCAACCCAACCCGCCGCTGCCCCGGACACCCCGGAGTAAAGCAAGAAGCAACTAATGAGCAACGACGACGCCAGATAAAACACAAAGGCATTGCCCTTGGCATCTGCCAGCTTGCCTCCCTTCCGTCCAAGGATGGCCGAAACAGCAGCCCCCGGCACCATCGCAAATCCGATCCAACCGGCAGGAAGCCGGTTGACTTCAGCCAACAGCTGCGGCGTAAGGAACGGCAGCGCATACCCAATCCCCATAACCATCGCTGACAACATGAGACCAAACGAATAGCTTACATTCCGAAAGAGCCGCGGGTTCACAAACGGTTGCCGGGCACGCACAATGCGCCATACAAACAGCAGAAACCCGATGAAGCTGCCGACATACAGCTCCCATCCTCCATAGGTCACCGCAAGCAATAACAATGTAACCGTACCGGCAAGCAAGCCTCCCCCAAGCCAGTCGACTTGGACGGATTGAAGCGGTTCATCGCTGAGGTATTTCCGGTAAAACGGCAACGTCACCAGCATCAGCATCGGCACGCAGAACAACCATCGCCAATCAACTACACTCACTAGCAGTGCAGATACAACAGGCCCAAGCACGCCGCCGATGGCAAGTCCTGTAGCGGTAATTCCGAGCGCGTATCCGCGGCGTTCCGCAGGGAAATACCGCACCGGTATAATCATCGCTGCAGCTGGTACGACAGAGGCTCCAGCGGATTGCAGCGTGCGGCCTAGCAAGACCATCCAATATGCCTGCGCCGATAGTCCGATTAATGAGCCAAGGCAGAACAGGATAAATCCAAAGGTCAGCAGTTTTTTCAATGGAAAAGCATCGGCCAATTTCCCATAGATCACCGAGCCGATGGCATAAATCAGCCCATAAATTGTGGTTACCCAGCTGACCTGAGCCACGGACAAGCCAAATTCCTCTTTTATATCCGGAAGTACAATATTAAAAAGCGTGGCGCCCATGGATGATAAAGTCATTGTAAACGCCAAGATGCGGATCAGTTTTTCACTCGCAGCAGATATGCCGGTAGAAACAGCATTTTTCATTGCAATCTCCCTTCCTATCGATCTCCTCACCACTTATTGTATGATTGAATAATAATAATGAAAAATATATATTAAATTATATATTCATACACTTGAGGTTATCGATTAAAGTAAACCAGAAGGAGTTGATGTCGAGATGGAGCTGTTGCAATTGGAATATTTTCGTACTGTTGCTCGTTTGGAGCATATGACCCGAGCCGCCCAAGAGCTGCATATCGCCCAGCCGGCGCTCAGTAAGACGATCTCCAGGCTTGAGGAGGATCTGGGGGTGCCGCTGTTTGATCGACAGAACCGTCAAATTCGGCTCAACGCTTTTGGTAAAGCTTTTCTGAAAAAAGTGGAGACTGCGCTGGATGTTTTGGAGGAAGGGCGCCGAGAGGTGGCAGATCTGGCGGGGATGGAGCGCGGCAGCATCCATTTTGCGACCAATGCGCTAGGGCGTATTACAGGGGCGCTGGGAGCCTTTCGCGAGGTTTATCCGGAGGTTAATTTCCGGATTCTCCAGACGTCTCCCGCATCCGATGAAGAGATGATCCAACTGCTTGAAAGCGGGGAGGTCGATCTCTGCTTCACCGCTTCCTCCCTGGATTATCCGGGGGTGTGCGAGCAACCGGTGCTAAATGCCGAAGTGTTCTTAGCGCTCCCCCCCGGTCACCGGCTGGCGGAACACGAAAGCATCCGCCTCGAAGATGTGGCGGATGAATCTTTTATTGAATATAAGACGGGGCATCCGTTTCGTAAAATCAACGAATCGTTCTGCCATGCTGCAGGCTTCCGTCCGCGCATCGTGTGCGAGGTCGATGAACCCAGCGCGCTGGGCAGCCTCGTTAAAGCGGGATTAGGCGTTGCGTTCATGCCAGCCTGTTGGAAGGATGAACGCCCTGGCTACCCGATGCTGCGCATCGAAAGCCCGGATTGCCGGCGCATTTACTCCGTTGCTTGGCTGGAACGGCGTTACTTGTCTGAAGCAGCACGGCGCTTCCGTCAGTTCCTCAACGAATATTTCAGCGAGGCTTTGCCTCTTGCGACTTAGCGATGACTGCCGCGCGGCGGCCGCTTCAGTACATAGAAGCCGGCCAACGCCGCAGTCACCAGCGGTAAGTACTTGATGCCTCTGAGCCAGGAGAGATCCCCGCGAAGCAAGGTAACCGCACTGATCGCAATGATTTCACTGAGTACCAACCCGCCTATTAAACCACCGATCAAGGCAACAACAAACCAAAGTGTTTTTTTCATCGTAAAGTTCCTCCTAAATTCTGTCGAAGATTTGATTTCATTAGTCCGGAAGATTCCCGGATTTCGTTCCCACGCGATACGGCGTCGTCAAGCCTTCATAATTCACCATCATTGTCATCCCGTTAGCTGCATGGCCCAGATTGTGACAATGTTCCATCCACAAGCCTGGATTATCTGCTTGGAAAGCGACTTCGTATTCCTCCCCGCTGAACAGGAGAACGCTGTCCGCATAAATGGGACTGCCGGTCAGCGGTTTGCCGTTCTTGGTCAAAATCTTAAAGACGTGGCCGTGCAAATGCATCGGGTGCGGACCGCCAAATGTATGCTTAAACCGGATTTTGATCCACTCCCCTTCCTTCACCAGGATCGGGGGGATCTCGTGAAATTTTTTGCCGTTAATATCAAGAATCCCGAGCTTCAGATCATAGACCCGGTCGAACTTCATCTCCGAACTAATCCCGTCATCCAGCGGAGTACCATAATTCGTAAAGTCAAAATCCGGCGCATCTTTGCTCAGTGCTTCCGGCGTCGGCCCGCTCCCCAGCCGAATGTTCCAAGCTTTGTGTTCTTTGCTGTATACCTTGACCTGCCCGCTTGCCGGCATCGTAAACAGCACATCATACCGCTGGCCCCCACCGATCGGAATCCATTGCTCCCGGAGCATCCCTGGGCCATTCAGGTCTTGCCCATCCATCGAGATGACCTGAAACTCGGCCCCGGCTACCCCGATCCATTGGACTTCACTATATGCGTTAATCAGCCGCAATCGAACCGTTTCTCCTGGTGCTGCATCAAGCTGCACCCCCTCGTTATGTCCATTGGTCAGCTTCCACTTCTCGTTCAGCAGCTGCAAGGTGACCGCATAATCACGATCGTATTTAAACGCCTGCTGTTTGGGCTCAACGATCAGTCGGCCGATCAGCCCTTTGCCTGCCTGCTCCGAGCTTTGCTGATGGGAATGATACCAGTAGGTCCCAGGATAACGCGCGATAAATTCATAAGTAAATTGCTCGCCGGGCCATACCGCGTCCTGCGTGACTCCCGCAACCCCGTCTTGGGAGCAAGGCAGAATCACCCCGTGCCAATGAATTGTCACCCCTTTGTCGATATCCTGGTTGGTCAAAGTGACTCTGACACGTTCCCCTTCCTGAACCCGTAGCTCCTGCCCCGGCGTCGTTCCGTTGAACGTCCAGGCCTCTGTCTGTTTTCCATTGTCCAAGGTCATGTTCGTCTTCGCTGCTGTTAACGCAAAGCCTCTCACCTGCTCTCCTGCGGCAGGTTGGGCCTCCTGCCGGGAGCTGCGAAAGTCAGGATCGGTTGGAGTCATAATGGTGACCGCACGCGTCGAGGAAACTGATAAAATAATCGGGCTGGAGGTAGGTGCTGACGACTACATGACCAAGCCGTTTTCATTGCGGGAACTGGCGGCCCGCATCCGTTCGGTACTGCGTCGAATTGAGGGGAATTCGAGCGCCGAGACGTTGCTGCAGCGAGGAGAACTAACGATTTCGGAAGCGCAGTGCCGCGTATGGAAGCGGAATGAGGAAATTGCTTTGACCCCCACGGAATTCAAGCTGCTGCTGACGCTCGCCGCCAAACCGGGGATCGTCTACAGCCGACTTCAGCTGCTGGCTGCCCTGGAAGATGACTTCGCCAACGACGAGCGAACCGCCGACGCTCACATCAGCCGCATCCGCAAAAAAATTGAGGATGATCCGGCCCATCCCGTATACATCAAGACGGTTTACGGGTTTGGTTACCGGTTTGAAGCACCGCAGTCATGACGGTTTCCCGCAAGCTGTTTCTCGTCATTGTCGCATTTATTTTTGGGGTTAGCCTGATGTTTATGTTCTTCATCTATTTCACGATTCGGGACTCGTTAGAAGTGATGCTGCAAACCTCGAGGACAGGGGAGCTGGATCAACTGGAGGAGGAACTCGAAGCCTATTATGAGCACCATGGAAGCTCTTGGGCGGCACTAACTCCTGGGGATTTGGCACGCCTCGCCCCTGAGGGCAGGTTAGAGCCAAGCATCGGCCTGATGGATGTCGACGGTCAAATGCTGGCGATCAGCAGCCCTATCGATGAGCGACTCTTAACGCGTTTAGGCATTCATCGTAAACTCACCCGCCATGACCAAGTTATTGGTTGGGTTTATTACTATGACTTGGATGTAGCCAATTTGTCCAAGCTCCGAATCGGGACACCGATCTCGGTCCTGTTTTTGGTTGGAGCCGGGGCGGTGATATTTATCCTGCTTTCACTGGGCATGGCTTATTTCGTCTCCCGCTGGCTCACTTCTCCCCTGCGGCGGCTGGTGCCCATTATCGACCGGCTGGGCCGCGGAGAATTTGGGATTCAAGCCCCGGTCAGCTCCAAGGACGAATATGGCAAGGTGGCCCAAGCGATCAACGACATGTCCGTGCAGCTGGCAAGGGCAGAGGAGGTGCGCCGCAATCTCGTTGCCGACGTCGCCCACGAGTTGCGTACACCGCTCACAATCGTGCGCGGCAAGCTCGATCTCCTGCAGCAAGGCGGCGGTGAGATTCGCCCGGAGAACTTGCTGCCGATTCAGGACGAGTTGATTCGTCTCACCCGGCTCGTCGGCGATCTGCATCAGCTGTCGCTAGCAGAAGCTGGCAAGCTGCCATTGGATCTTCGACCAACGGATATGGGCAACCTGCTGCGGGACGTTGTGGAGCGAGTCAGCTGGGAAGCCGAAGCCAAGAACATCGCTGTTTCCTTCGAGGAGTTAGTGCCTTGTGCGGCGGCCTACGCTAACAGAGAGCGGATAATGCAGGTATTCCTGAACCTGGTGCATAATGCGATCCGGTATACCCCGGAAGGCGGACAAGTCCAACTATCGATGCGGGAAGTGGAAAACATTCTGAAGGATTCACACGCTCCAGTCCGGATGCTCCAAATCCGGGTTCAGGACAACGGTCCAGGCATTGCGCCTGAGCATCTGCCTTATTTGTTTAACCGCTTCTATCGTACGGATGAGGCGCGGTCCCGTCATGCCGGAGGGATGGGGCTGGGGTTAGCCATTGCCAAGGAGTTCGTCACCAACCACCAAGGCACCCTGGAAGCGGAAAGCCGCCCCGGTGAAGGGACGGCTTTTATCGTCACATTGCCAATTGCGCAGTAAGGCATTGTGCGCTGTTATTTTTCGTGAATGCTTGACTTATTACGTGGACCAGGAACAGTTGCTTCGCGAGCTTTCTCTTTGAGTATGATGGTATGCCCGGTTCGGCTGATCTGTTCGTAGAACAGCAGCGGCTCTCTCCGGAAGAAACGCTTGGCAACATGAATGGCGAAGCCGACATTCGCGACGAGAATGATGATGGCTAACAGAATCCGGAATAAGCTTGGCACGTAGTTATCCGGAAAAACCAGCAGTCGGTTCAGGCCAAACACCCCCCAATAAAGCAGCCCATAACGGACCACCAAGGGCAGCAGTCCTGCGGGTTGCCGCTCGCCGCTGGCGGACAAGAAGTTGTATACGGCGGCGGCTACTCGACCGGTTGGCCTGCGCTCTCCTTGAACTGCAGGAAGACCAACGAGTTGAATTCGGACCAACCATTTGCCGGGGGTGCGTCCGCCGGTCAGGTATGGGATGAGCATGAAATAAATTCCCGTGGACACGAAGTACGCTTGGTTGATGCCGATCTCATGAATGAAGGTCATCAATATGCCCAATAGAATATAGTCAAACATTAAGGCCAACCCGCGCCGGGTATAGGATACGCGCTTCGTTGTCAGGTCCACTCCGCGGTCCAGATGCTCAATTCGCGGCAGATACCGGGACAGCCATTCGGCTAACAGGAATCCAAGCATGCCCCCAAGCGTGTTGGTCATCAGATCGTCGACATCGAAGACGCGGTAAGGGTGATCGTAGATCCCGTAGATACCAGTCAACTGCGTCACTTCAATGAACAAGGACAGCAGGAATGACAGGATCAGGCTCGCAATTGGACCGGAACGAAAATAATACCGAAGCATCATCCCAAACGGCACCGTCAAAGCCACGTTCAGGAGAACCTGCCAAACTGCCCGCTCCTGAAGCAACCGCCAATAGGTCGACGGCTCTCCGGGAACAATCGAGGTCTCCTTCATAATGTCATGGATAAAATGAAAAGGGATTAATTGCAACGCCCCGCCGCTGAGCGGTAGATTGTGCCGGCTGGCCGGAAGCGGCAGCATTACAAGGAAGATCGCATTCATCAAATAGAGCAGGAACAAATAGAGTACCAATGCCCGTACCTTGTTGACATAACCATGCCGCCTATATTGCACTACGAGGAACGGCAAAGTGAACAGCAGTGCCGCAATTGGAAATACGCCAAAAGCGAACGTAACAGGATATAAATAGCTTTTAAACATCACGCTTCAAACCTTTCAATTCCGGGGTTTTGTTCCGTTATCTTAACATAGAACGAAATTCATTTCGTTTAAGTTTAGTTTAAGATGAAGTAAATTTGTTCCACGTACGCAATCCGAAAAAAAGTAAGCCCTAAGGAAATTGGATTTCCTTGGGCTTACTTTTTTATTCATATGATCATTTTACCGCTCTTCCGGATGATCCACATTCTCTTGCTGCTCCTCTGTACTGGAGGTTGGATTCTCTTCCCTTTGTGGCGCGGGCGCTTGGGAAGCCTTCAGTTCCGCTCGGCGGCGTTCGCGCTCCTCCCGGTTCTTCCGGCGTTTGATCCAGATTGGGATGACGATAAGGGCAGCGATGGCAAGCGGCGGCAGGGCCCCTGCAGCAAATACAACAAGCCACTGGAAGAAGATCGACAAAATGTCGATGCTGCCTGTCAAGGCGTTTTTCATCCGCTCCAGCAAAGGTGTATCATTACCCGATGCCGCGGTCAGCTTAGTTGGATCCGGCTGGTAGAGGCGAATATCAATCGTTGAATACGACACATTGCTGTCAAGATACCGCATTCTCCCTTTAATTTGCTCGATCTCCGTTTGAATGCGCTCCAGCTCATTCACGTATTCAACCAGTTGCTTGGTCTGGGTCGCTTCCTCGACGAATTTCAAGTACCGTGCTTCCATCGCCTGCTTAACCTTTAACCGAGATTCCAGATCAACGTACTCCTCGGAGACGTCCTGTCCCTGGATGTTTCGCTGCAATGACTCCGGCTTTAGTGCCTCTAGCCGATCGAGGAACGAAGAGAAGCCCGACGCCGGAACTTTAATCACAAAGTTGCCGCCCAGCTCATGCTGCGATTGATTCTCGGAAAACTCAACAATGTAGCCGCCCGCCAGCGTCACCAGATTGCGGATCTCGGATTGCGCCTTGGCGTAGTCCTTCACTTCCATCACAACATGTGCCCGGTAGATCAGCTTGCGGTTGAGCCCATTATCAGTATTGGCTTGCTGAAATCCCGGCGCGGAGTTCGCCGCCGCGCTGTCGCTCCCTGTACTCCCGGCTGCCGCTGAATCCGGTGCAGCCGAACCAGAGGCAGGCACGGCGGCTGTATTGGCTGCTGTCTCAGCTACGCCTGCTCCATCCATTTCGCTGTCCGCCCAGTTGCTTTGATTCATCGCTTCTTTCGAAGCCGTCGAATCTGAAGCAGCGTTATTGCTCGCACTTCCGCAGCCGCTAAGCAGCAAAAGCAGAAGCATCGTAATAACGCCCCAAACCGTTAGCTTTATTCCCCTTTTCCCCATCGATATGACCCCCTGTGTGGATTAAGGTTTCAAGAGTTCCGCACGATGCCGGCTTTGTCGGATTCATCTGTATGTCACCCTGCGGCGTCTCTTACCTATCCTAACGTGAAAGGTCTACCAAAAGTTGCCTGTCCTGTGAAATAAAAAAACGTCCCGCAAAGGCGGAACGGTTGATTGGAGTAAACCTATTCTTCATATTTGCGAATGACGATGACAGCGTTATGTCCGCCGAATCCAAAGGAGTTGGATAACCCGATCTTCAGCTCAGCTCGGCGCGCTTCATTTGGCACGTAATCGAGATCGCATTCCGGGTCAGGGTTCTGCAGATTGATCGTTGGCGGGATGAGGCCTTCCTTCAACGTTTGGACCAGGGCAATCGCTTCTGCACCGCCAGCGGCACCAAACATATGACCTGTCATCGATTTATTCGCCGTAATCGGAATACGATAAGCGTATTCGCCAAACGCCTTCTTAATCCCCTTCGTCTCTCCAAGATCACCGACGGGGGTGCTTGTGGCATGGGCGCTGATCACATCAACCTGTTCCGGCGTGATCCCCGCCGAAGCAAGCGCCCGCTTCATCGCAAGGTAGGCCCCTGCACCTTCGGGATGCGAAGCAACCACGTGGTAGGCATCGGAGCTGGCGCCGTAGCCGATCAGCTCGCCATGGATGCGCGCTCCCCGACGTAGTGCGTGCGACAGCGACTCAAGCACCACGATCCCGGCGCCTTCGCCCATCACGAAGCCATCGCGTTCCGCGTCAAACGGCCGACTGGCTTGCTCCGGTGCGTCGTTCCGCTTGGAGAGCGCAGTCGCATTCCCGAAGCTGGCCAGCGCCAACGGATGCACTGCCGCTTCGGTTCCACCGGCGATCATCACATCGGCTTCACCGCTTCGGATCAGCCGGAACGCTTCGCCGATCGACGAATTGCCGATCGAGCAAGCCGTAACGGGAGACAACGTCTCACCTAACGCGCCGAACCGGATGCTGATCTGAGCTGCCGCCATATTGGAGATCATCATTGGCACCAGACTTGGGCTCACCCGATGAGGTCCGCGATTCTCGAGCACTTTCACGTTATCCGCCAACGTTTCAATCCCGCCGATGCCCGAGCCGACATATACACCAAAGCGCTCGCGGTCGATCAGCTCCGGATTGAGATCCGCATCCTGAATTGCTTGTTCAGCGGCAAACAACGCGTATTGACAGAAAAGGTCCATTTTGCGAGCTTCTTTCCGCCCGAAGATCCCCTCGCCGTCAAACCCTCGAACCTGCCCAGCGATCTTGGTGCTGAAATCTGCCACGTCAAAACGTTCGATCTGCGAGATCCCAGAGCGCCCTTCCTTTAACCCTTGCCAAAATGTATCTACATCATTGCCCAGCGGGGACACAATCCCCATTCCGGTAATAACCACTCGTTCCATAAAACATCCTCCTTCAGGCATTTCATACATAGGAAGTACAAACTTGTTATCTATTGTAGCTGCAAAGTATCCTATTACAAGTTTTTAGTTATCCTAGTATAATTGATAACATCATAAGCGCGTTTTTCCAGGAGGAACTCTGCCGATGAGCACAGAACCGAGATTAGAGGCTTTATCCAAATTTTTAAAAACGCAGCGCGCCAAGCTGCATCCCCATACCGTAGGCCTTCCAGCAGGCTCCCGCCGGCGAACGCCCGGCCTGCGCCGCGAGGAGGTCGCCCAGCTCGCCGGGGTGAGCACGACATGGTATACCTGGCTGGAACAAGGCCGGGATATTAAGGTATCTCCCTCCGTTCTGGACGCAATCGCCGGAGCGCTTAGACTCAACGCCGATGAACGCAAGTACTTGTTCGACTTGGCGTCCGACAGCGGCTTTCATCCCGATTGGGTTGAGAAGGAGCCGGTGATTACCCCATCGCTCCATAAAATTTTGCGAGAGCTGAAATATTGCCCGACGATCATCTCCGACCGCCACTGCCATATCGTAGGTTGGAATCCTGCTGCCGCCCAAGTGTTTGTCGACTTCGAACATATTCCAGAGCAGGATCGCAACCTAATTTATCTTCTGTTTGCCAAGAAAGAGCTGCGCAGCCTCGCCGTGAACTGGCCCGATTTCGTCCGGGGGTTCCTGGCTATCTTTCGCGCCTATTATGGACAATATGTCGCCGACCCTTGGTATTCGCAATTTATCGATCGGATGTCACAACAATTCCCGGACTTCCACGATCTTTGGAATCAAAGTGAAGTCAGTGCGGCTCCAGAGGTCATGATCGAATTCCGCCATGCCAAAGCCGGTAAAATGCTATACAATTTAACCTCACTTCAGGTTCAAGGAGATGCCGATTTACGCTGCAGTGTGTATACCCCAATCGAAGGAACCGCAACCGAATCGAAGCTAAAAAAATTGCTGGAAGATACCTTTGGCAATTGAGTATTGACAAACCAGGAAGAAATTCGTATTGTGATTCATAGTGATGATAGTGAGAATCATTATCATAAATATCTGAACAAGGAGAATCACTATATGAAGAAGCTGTTTATTCCCCTCATTTTAGCCTTCACGGTTTTGGCAGGTGCTTGCGGTAATGAAACAACACAGCAAAATTCAGCGGCTAATGCAGCGGCCAATACCTCATCGGAAGGGACGGCAAATCAGACGGGCGGAAACGACTCCGCAGGAACGGAGACGGCTTCCGGCACGGTTACATATCAATCGGAGAACGGTCCGATCGAAATTCCTGCCCAGCCGAAGCGCATCGTGGCTCTATCCTACGCTCCCAACGTTGTGGCTCTGGGTGGAACATTGGTGGGCGTTGACACCTGGACGATGAATAACCCTCTGTTTACCGAGAAATTAAAGGACGTCGCCATCGTGTCCGAAGACAATCCAGAGCAAATCTTCGCTTTGGAACCGGATTTGATCATCGCCGGATCGCATATGAAAAATCTCGATAAACTTAGCGATATCGCGCCAACGATCGTTTATACCTGGGGCAAACTGGACTATTTAGCCCAGCAAGTCGAAATCGGAAAAGTGCTTAACAAGGAAGCTGAAGCCAAAGCTTGGGTTGAGGATTTCACGAAGCGGGCCAAAGCTGCAGGTGAAGAGATTAAGGCAAAGATCGGCAAAGACGCCACCGTGTCTGTACTTGAATATGATACGAAGAACTTCTATGTATTTGGGGACAACTGGGCTCGCGGAACGGAACTGTTGTATCAGATGATGGAGCTGAACATGCCGGAGAAAGCCAAACAAGATGCGTTGGGCCCGGGCTACTACACCTTATCCAACGAAATCATTCCTGAGTACGCCGGAGATTACATCGTATTAAGTCAGAACAAAGAGGCTCAAAACGAGTTCTTGCAATCGAATACGTGGAAGAATATCCCGGCCGTCAAAAACGGCCATGTGATTGAGATCGATACCGCCGCTTCAACCTACAGCGATCCGATCACGCTGGAGTATTTGCTGGGAATCTTCAAAGAAGGATTCCTCTCATTGCCTTAACGCTGAAGTAGATCAAAATGAAAAAGGGATGTACCCCGCTATGGGGCACATCCCTTTGTTATCTGGTTAAATAAACTCGATCCACTCAATCTCCAGCCCTGGCTTGATATAATCAAACTTCAGCTCGTAATCGCCCTCCGTCAGCTCAATCCGAAGCTGCTTCTGCGTCACCCATCTGCCGAGCGTACCGTTCGTCTGTACGGTAGTCAAGAGCTCACCGTTCAGCAGCAGATTGCAAGCCGACTGCGACAAGTTCATCGCTTCGTATCGGATATGCGCAGTGACCGTGTACACCCCAGCCTCTTGAACCTTCACCACCGCAGTTTCAGCATTCGCCAAAACCTTGGCGCTTTGTGAACGAGACAGCGTATATACGTTCACTCCTGCGCTGGCAATCGGAAGATCGCCTTGAGCGGCCTGGATTAGGCGGACTTCGTGAACCGGTTTCGGTTCCCGCGCTAATGCTGGGGCGTTCAGTAAGAATCGGCAAATATTCATGGCGCACCGTTGCAATTCTCCCACCGTCAAGGTTCCGTTGGCTAACGCTTCCAGCGTATTATCCCCCAGCGAGTTGATTTCCGCCCCATCGTTGTTCACGACCATATACAGATCGTTCTGCGCGCGTACCATAAAGGACGTGTTCTTCAAATCAGCCGGTCCGCCTTCTACGCAGTCGTTCATGACCGCCCACCAGTCCGTCATGACAATGCCCTGATATCCCCATTCATTGCGGAGAATCGTCGTATTCAGATCATAGTTGGAGGCCGCCCAATGCCCGTTCACCGGGTTATAGGAAGTCATGATCGATGTGGCTTCCCCTTCTTTGACCGCCATTTCGAAGCCCTTCAAATAAATCTCGCGTAACGCGCGTTCAGAGACGACCGCATCCACTTTCGAACGCGCCTTCTCTTGGTTATTGCCGGCAAAATGCTTCACCGTTGCGGACGAACCGCCCTTCTTAATGCCCCGTGTTACCGCCGACGCAAAGCAACCTGTCAAATAAGGGTCCTCGGAAAAATACTCGAAGTTCCGTCCATTTAACGGATGGCGATGGATGTTAATCCCCGGACCAAGCAGGGTGTCGATTTCATTTTGCAGGAGCTCTTTGCCCTCCAGCACATACAACGATTCTACGAGGTCAACATCCCAGCTGGATGCCAATAACGTTCCGATTGGCAGCTGAGTTGCTTTCAAGCCGCTGTCCATACGGATGCCGGAAGGGCCATCGGCGGTACAGGCCACCGGGATTCCGTACTCCAACAGGTTCTCTCCCACTCCGCCAAAAGCGGAAGCTGTTCCAGGTGTCACCTTCGGACTGCTCATGCCCTCGCCGCGTACGATCGTAGCCAGGTCCTCATCGCTCAGTTGGGCAACGAACTCCTCTAGGCTTGCTTTACCGGCTTGAACGTCCTTTAATTTAATTCCGCGGTTCCCCGTTTGCGGATAGGCTTCCGGCAGTCTGCTTTCGATGCGTTCCTTCAGCGAAATAGTACGTTGAGGCACTTCCTCCCGGACGATCTCATACGTCCCATCTGGCTTCCGGCTACCTGGTTTCAACCGCGAGAAACGTTGCGTTGGCGCTGCAGCTTCCTCCAGTTGCTCCACAACCATCAGTTCTGCCAACTGGTAGGCTGCTTTCCCGTCCACTGTTACCCGCTCCGTATTTCGGATGCTGTTACCTACATGAAACTCATAGTCGCCAGCTTCCAACACATAACAGGATTTATGCCCGGTATAGCCGCCATCATCATAGGACGCCATCCGCCGTACCGGCAGTTGCAAGGTCAGCACATCGGACTCCCCGGGCTGAAGCAGCTTCGTTTTCGCGAACGCTCCAAGCGCCCGGGCCGGTTTGCCCAATACGCCCTGCGGGGCTTCATAGTATAGCTGAATAACTTCTTTCCCGCTAAACTCCGAGCCGGTATTCGTTACCTCCACTTGGACCTCCAGTTGGGCATCTGTACCTGCTCCTTCGAGCTTCACCCCTTGTACTTTCCAGGCAAAGGAGGTATAGGAGAGCCCATATCCAAACGGGAACAGCACCTTGTCCGGACAAAATGTTTCGAAGTAGCGATAACCTACATAAATATCTTCTTCATAGAGATTCCGCTCTTCGCTGCCAAAGTTGGCTGTGGATGGATAATCTTCAATGTGATGGGCAATGGTATCCGGCAGCTTACCGCTCGGCGTGACATCCCCCGAGAGCAGGTCAGCTACGGCGTGACCGCCAATCATCCCGCCCTGCCATACGAACATCACTGCCCGAATCCGACCTTGATGGACGGGATCGTTGATCCAGCTCATATCGATGACATTGGCTACGTTCATCAACACAGCCACTTGATCGAAATGCCGGGTAACCGTTTCCAGATTCAGGCGCTCTTGTTCCGTCAACCGGTAACTTCCCTCGGTATCGGCGTTATCCTTATCCTCACCGGCCGTCCGGCCGATGATAACGATTGCCTTGGATGATGCTTGCTTCGCTTGCGCTACGATTTCGTCGGTTAAAGGCATTTCCTTCTGACACCAAGGCTCCGCAGCCCAACCGCCTCCGCCGTTATCAAACGGATTCTCGGCAATCCACTGCTCATATTGCTTCGCCAGTTGTTCATTCACTTGGATGCGAGGATTCGCCCGTAGTCCGTCCAAAATGTTGACGACATAAGGGACGTTCACCGCACCGCCAGAGCCTGTCCCGCTGCGATAGTAATCAATTTGGCATCTGCCGAAAACGGATACAATTTCATGCGCTCGAATCGGAAGCATAGCGTTTTCATTTTTCAGCAGGACGCCGCCTTCCGCTGCCGCAATTCTGCTGTACTCGGCGAAACCTTCCAAAGGAACGCCTAACATCGATTTGCTCATCTCTCTCTTCTCTCCTATCCGTTAGTAGATCCCAGCTTGGGATACATCAATAATAGTCCTAGTTTTTACTATACCAAAACCAACGTGAGGTTGAATAGAATAACGTACATTGGGATTTTGAAATTTAAGCGAAAAAATTAGCATAAATAAAGATGCCCAGATAAGGAATCACCCATAATAGCGGCAGCAGATTCCACCAAACCGCCGGTTTGTACTTGCCTTTGGCGAAATAAGTCCAGCCCAGGATCAAAGCGAGCAGCAGACCACCAGGATACGCCTGAAGATACGCGAATAACGCTCGCATGCCTGGGTGGACCCCTCCTGAATCATGGAAGAGGTAGGCGGAAATGCCAAGCACAATCAACCATGCCACGGAAAAAAACGCATAAATGAGCTGCGACACAATTAGAAAAATGAAGGTTTTTCGTTTAGGAGACATGGGAGTCCCGCCTTCCGTTCAGGAATCGCCTCACGTTAGTCGAACCATACTTCGGTGCTGTGCCGCATCTCAAACAGGCGTTGAATCTGTTTGGGCGTATTTCGTTCAAGCGATAAAGGCGAAAGCTCGTCACGACCGAAAAATCCGACCTCCAAAGTTTCCATTCCAGCTTCTGCGTGACCTCCGCCGATCTCGCACAAAATAAAGATTTTGTAGATATGGTACGCCTCCGGGGGATGATCGTGGAATTTCTTGTCCAACACCGCCATTAACCGCACCGGAACGACGGTAAGACCGGCTTCCTCCTTCACTTCTTTAACCGCAACCTCTTTAGGCGATAGACCGATGTCGGCCCAACCTCCCGGCAATGACCACGCCCCATCAACTCGTTCTCGTACGAGCAAAATTCGGTCATCCTGAAACACTACGCCGCGCACATCCACCTTAGGGGTAGCATAGCCGGTTTCATTGGCGAACAGCGCTTTAACCTTCTCCGTCTCCACTTCGGTATAACGGCTGACAATTTCCACGCTCAGCTCACGCAACATCTGAAAGCGTTCAAGATCGTACATGTCTTTGGAATAGGCCAGCCCAGCCTGACTAATGGCCTGAATTTGCTTAGCCCACTCCAGCCATTGCAGCTGCGGAATCGAGTCCGACATCTGAATCGCAACCTTTCGGATAGAAGTCTAAATCCACTGTACCACCATAGAAATCATATATGCAGCAGGGAAGATGATCAGTTGCGCCGCTAATGTTCCGAGAAACCTCGCGCCCATCAACATATATAGATCCTCCCCAGCATTTTATTCAGCTTCACACCGGCATAGCGTATGGAATACGACAGCGTCTCCGCCGCATGAATAATCAACGTTAAGATGCATACGATTACCAGATAGGTGGTCACTTTACTTCCCTCTCCAATAAACTTCCGCTATTTTTCGTTGCCATGTTTAAAATGTCCCGTGGCTTTTGCCATGATCAGCTGGGCTTCTTTGGGTGTCGCCGCGCTTTGAATCCGCGTGATAAATTTCTCCGCTTCTTTCCCAGAGAGGGTGGTGACCATGCGCCCTTTCCAAGAAATGAACACCTTTCGATTTTTCATGATTTCATAAGTGAAAATCTCTTCATCCAGACGATTGCGTTTGTCAACGTTCCCCAAAATAAGCCTCCATGTATGAGTTAGATTTTTTTCACATATTTGGCCATCATGGTGCGATAATCGAACAGAACTTCTTCTTTTTCTTCGGTATATACAAATCCATTGGATTTATAAAAGAGCGTGCCGATGTCGTTCTCACGTTCACACCAGGCGTAAATTTCAGTGATTAATGGGTTCAGACGAATTAATTCATTCAGCAACTTTTTGCCAATGCCCTTGCGCTGATGCTCTTTTAAGATATAAAGTCGAGTCAGCTCACTAACCCCTTCATCATCCGCTTCCGACAGTTGGCCAAACCCAACGATCTCTCCTTCCCATTCCGCGACCAGGAACTTCCGCGCGGCTTGCGCTTCGTCCAGTGTGATGCTTTGCTCTAAGCTGCTCTTGGCATAGGCGTGGGTCAAATACGTGGCGATAAAATGCTCCGGATAAATCATTTCATAAGTGCTGTTCCAGGTTTCCACAGCTACCTCTCGAATGCCGTCGATGTCGTTCAGTGTTGCCGGACGGATCAGCAGTGAATCCATCAGCTTCAATCCTTTCTGTTTCGTAAATAACGGGACCCAGCTTCGGATATGGACCTATCTCCAGCCGGGTCGTATATCAATAACGTTTCACTATACAAATTACTTCTTACAAAAACTATGATACACTGACCTCAACCGAGAAAGCTACCCCTATTCATGAAATCGCTTTCTTTAATACCAATGTAGTCGGCAACGCCTTGTCTAATGCGTTTCCAAGCTAAATTTCATCTTCAGGATATCGACGAATGTTGTCAGTTTCACAAACCATATACATAAGAACAAAGGAACATGATCAAAAAGCTGGTATTCCCAACTTAATACAGAATTGAAGAACACGTGCTACGCTTATCTGGTCACGAATCCCATGAAAAATAACTGGAGGCGATGAACTTGCTGGTGAACAATGTGAATTGGCGGGAATTAGCCTTTCATCATATCCCGCGTATGCTCATTGATGAACACGAGCCGTTCCGTCCCATTCGGGTTGGCGTTACGGTGCTGACGGAAACCGGTCCGTCTCCTTCATTCAAACGAATGTTGTTAGTGGACGGGGAGCGTGTTGGATCGGTTATTGAATATGCCGTCTACTGGGACTACGATATTACACATCTTTACGATCTGGAGCATATGTGGATCTTCCTGTCTCCACAAGGTGCCGTTGTCGATTGTGAAGCCAGCTTTCATGGAAGATACCTCAAAGGTATCGCTCCCGGCAAAACGAACGTAGGGCCAGATGGACGTATCAGCTTATATTGCCAGCCGGGAAAACACGCCTTCTCTCCAATCCGCGATCTGTTCGAGCTGCTTCCCGACCTGCACCTGGCAACCGGAGCACATGCAGGAAAAGACGGCGTTCTGGAGCCCGACATGCTGCACGGCATGTATAAGACGCTGCCCGAGGCGGACGCACTCGCAACCGAGCATCTTCGCGGCTTCCAGTTTAATATTGCCGGCACCTACCTTCCTTTTGAGTGGTCCCTCGACATGCTCGTTACCTGGGAAGAGCTGAAGCGGGAAATCCCCATCCGGATGAGGGATTTGCTGAAGCGGCTACATGAGTTGAAGCAATCGGGATCGTCAGTCCAAGAAGCGATCCACTAAGCTAAAAAGCCTTCCTGTCCGTGGTAACCGCTTGGACTGGAAGGCTGTAACAACAATTCCATTGCTGCAAGGGCGGCCGAACCTATTCTTTTTTGTTCTTCGGCACGGTAGTCGAGTCCGGTACTTCATCCGCTGTCTCCCGATCATCGCGTATGCCCGTTATCTCCTCAGCAGCTTCCGTTAGCGGAGCAGGGATCGGTCGTTGGCTGGACGGAGCCGATACCCTTCCCCTTCTTTCTTTCACCCAATAGATCCCGGCAAGCAGTGCAGTTAATCCTAACCCCACCACCAACCCGGTCCCTTGTCCGGAAATAAAGGGCATGCTCACGATAATGGCGATCATCCCGATCAGACCAACCCAGGACGTATAGGGGTAACCTGGAAGCTGACATGCAGCTTCCGGAGAGCAGGGCGTTACCCGCCGCCAGCGATAATGGGAGGCCAAAATGATAAAGTAGGAGAACAAGAGCGAATATCCACCGCAGCTGACCAGAAAGAGGTACACCTGCTGAGGCAGCAGGTACCCCATCGCCAAACCGAGCAGCATAGCGGCTCCCGAGAACAGGATGCCCCTATACGGGATATCATGCCGGTCTTTCAGCCATGCCGGGGCATGGCCTTCCGCTGCCAACGAACGCAGCATCCGGGCAAGGCCAAATGTCGAAGCCAGCATCGTAGACAGAATCGCCGTAATCATCACAATATTAATCAGCGTCCCAGCCCATCCCATGCCCCAGCGGGTTAGAGCTAAAACTAACGGACTTTGGTCCGCGATCATCCCCTGTGTTGGATACAACATCAGAATCACTGCGATCGCAGCGATATACAAGGCGAGCAAACTGATCAGAGTCATATTAATGGCCCGAGGAATCGTCTTTTTCGGGTTCTCCACCTCTGAAGCGGCTAGGCCAATGACCTCAAATCCCGAATAGCTGAACATCACGATAAGCATACTGCCCGCTATCCCTGCAATCCCCCCGGGAAACCACGCTTCATTTTGCAGTTCGCCTCCCCCCGCTGCTGGAGTCCCCGGAATCCAGCCCGCTATCAAGGCCAGCCCGATGACGATGAACCCGACGATGGCCAGCAGCTTCACCGCTGCCAGACCGCTCTCCAGCTTGCTCAGATAATCGGCACCAAGCAAATTAAGCAGCGTGATTCCGACGATAATGAGCATGCCCATCGCAACCTCCGAAAAGCTCGGGAACCATTCCCTAAGAAAGGTGGACGCCGCGATCGATTCACTGGACATCGCCAGAATCAAGCCCACCCAATATACCCAACCGGTAATAAAGCCAACGCTGCGTCCCAAACTCCGCTCCGCATACGTACGAAACGAGCCTGGCACAGGGTCAGCCACCGTCATTTCCGAGAGGGCATAGAGAATGATGTAAACCAGCAATCCGCCAAGGATAAACGATAGCAAAATGCTGGGACCCGCTGCTTGAATCGCCACGCCGGAACCGAGAAAAAACGAACCCCCGACGATCGTCCCCAGCCCCAGCATCGTTAAATGAAACGTCGAGATTCCTTTTTCGCCAGTCTTGCCATTGCCCATAAGCCAAGCCTCCCTCAAGCTCTTCGTAAACTATAGGGAGTATTGGCGTAAATTAACGAAATTATGTTGAATAAGTTTAGATATGGACTACATAGCAGCTTCTTTCCGCCATCGTTCCGCTTGTTCCCGAACCATCAAGACGAATTGCTCCAATGCAGGGGATCGCCACTTCTTCCGGTGTAATGCCAACTGTGTCGCCACCCGCTGCGATTCGTCATTCCAGTTCAGCTTCACCAGCTTGCCTTCTTCAAGCTCGCTGCGCACGGTGACCCGCGGCAAGAAGGAGACTCCCAGCCCGGAGATCACACACTGCTTGATCGCTTCGATGCTCCAAAACTCCAAGTTCGAGTCGCTCGCTTTTGTTTCTGATGTTTTGCTTTATAGCCGTCATGCTGCTTTACGGAACCGGGACAATCTCACTCAGCACGCTGATCCAATTTCCGAACGCAACCTTTATTCTCACGTACATGGGCGGCTGCGCTGCCGGAATTCGGCTCCTCAAAGGCAGCCGTATCGGCGTTGTCCTCAGCTGGATTTCGTTTGCGGCTACAGCCATCGTATTTCCGTTCACCGGTTGGGCCATGCTCTACCCGCTGCTGATCGCGCTGTTATGCCTCGGGATCCAGCTGCGCTTCAGCCGGCGGAAAGCCACTTCTCTGGATATCTAATTTAAAACGGTCGGCGCGAGGCTGCGGCGAGACAGCATCTGGTTTGTCCATCGCAGCCTTGCTTAAATCCGTCCTTCATCAAAATAGGTGACTTCCACCCCTCTGGCCACGATGGAGCTAATCCCTTCCGGATAATAGGGCATCAGTTCGTCTGCGCGCTCCACGTCAACCCATGCAATATTCAATATCTCATCTGGACGGGTAATCTCCAGCGTGCCCCCCGTAATTTCCGCCCGGAACGTCAGCAGGATGACATGCTCCTCGTTTTTTATATGTACAAATTCATTGACGGCCACGATCCCGTGAACCTTCAAATCCAGTCCTGTCTCTTCTTTCCCTTCGCGGACCGCCGCGATCTGCAGCGTCTCGCCAGGCTCCACCGCGCCTCCAGGCAGCGTCCAGGCTTCGTTTTCATTTTGCACCATGAGCACTTTGGTTCTCGTCTCATCAGGAATTAGCAAATATACGACATCCGTTCGTTTCATCGGTTAGCCTCCAAATAATAAGTCCAATATCGTCGAAAATTTACCCGATGGCTGTCCCCGAAGCACATCTGGATCGTAGATTTCCACATGACCACAGTTCAGGCAGGAGACGAATAAATAATGGTTGTGCTGGATGTCCATCAGTTTACTCAAGCCGGTGCCGGTTATGGCCACTTCTTTCACCGCAGCTTCCCGTTTTCCGCACTTGCTGCATTTGAAACGACGCTCCAGCACCTCTTCCAGATCGAAGTAATCCCCAACCCGAGGAGGATCAACAGGGTCCCCCGATCCCGGCCCGGGGAATCCCTCCAGATGCTCAGGCAGCACTTCATGTTTGCATTCAGGACAAACGTCACCAACCAATATGACCTGTTCTCCGCACCAAGGACACTGAATCACGCTTCACGCCTCCTTCAGGATTAGGCCTCAAATATTTTGCCCATATAATACTCATCGACGTAATTTCCATCCACTCGAATCGAATATCGTTTGACACCCTCGACTTCAAAGCCAACTTTCTTGTACAGAGCAACGGCTCGTTCATTAGGGATCATCACCGTTAACTCGAACTTGGTGAGCTCCGTCTCCGCACGCCATGCCTCAGCAGCCTGAAATAAGCGAGTTCCGATCCCTTTGCCCGAGTAGGCTTGAGTGATGCCGACCACAATGTAACCGACGTGTTTCGTTCGGTTGGCTTGACCGCCAAACACGGCCAAATAACCAACCAACTTCCCTTGATCCTCCGCTACCAGAATCGTGGAGCCAGCTTCGGACAGAATCGATTGAATCCGCTCCCGCTGTTCTTCAGCCGTCGTGTTACGTTCTCCCGGTTCATAGAGCATAAATTTCGTTTCTTGGTCCAGTTGCAAGCATAGATTCAAAAAGCGCTCAGCGTCATCCACTCGAATTTCTCGAATCTCTATCATTTAGATCTCTCCATTGGTTCCTCATGCTCGTTCCCGTTCTCCTTCGCTGCCCACTTGGCGGCTACCTGATCCTCACCTTTGAAATAATCAACTTGGCCGGCGCTCTCGTAAACTTCTTGGTAGGGTAAAATATTGATCTTCCCTGAATCAGGATATTCACAAACGTCCAGCCCCATGTTCGTACGAATATCCAGGTACTTGCACGGCTTCTCCGTATGGTTAAATAGCTGGTGTGCCCCCGAGGGTCCCATTTCGAAGAACACGATATCCCCGGTATGTACTTCCTGATGCCCTTCCGGCGTCCGAAGCATCGCACTGCCTTCCAGAATGACGAAGAGTTCTTCTGCACTACGATGAAAATGATAAGGAAAAGAGTACTTCCCTGGATCCAGCGAACGGATATCAAACGTGAAATGCTTGGAGCCGGCCAGCTCTGCCAAGCGCTCGCTTGTATGCCAAGCGAACTCTGGAACGGGCGATTGCTTCTGATGATACTTCACACGGTCTGCATGATATAAATGTGCCATGTCTCTCCCCCTAATAAACAAATGCCCGGCCGCCGATCATTGCTTCCTGGGGCCGGGTCATACGTTGGTCTTCTCATTATACATAATTTCAGACCGATTCGAGTATTCGCTTTCGTTTACAACGAGAAAGTTTGAGCTAGAACCTCGTGAAGGCCGGGCAACCCTTCGATTTCCACGCGTTCGATCGTCTCAACGAAAGAGATGCCTTGCTTCCGGTAAATTTTCTTCCAGAAAGCTACGGCAACAGCGTTATTCTGCAGCTGCTCCACCCGGATTTGGCCCTTCAAGCGCCGCATAATTTCGAAGACGGCCGTCTCCGCCGTTTTACCTCCGCGATATTTATGAAGCACGAACATCTCCTGCACCGTAAAGTCGATCTCCTCGGGCACAAACGGTGGGGCGCAAACCAGAATGAAACCGGCTATTTTCCCCGAACAATAGATGAAATAAGGATGCAATTCTTCCCGCTCCAAGTAAAGGGAAGTGTTCGCCAGATCAAATCGCCCGTCTTCCCCCGGCTCCTCACCGGTAAACGCCGATAAATCATGCAAGTACAACTGAAACAAATTAAAAAACAGCGAGCTTTGAGACGGTAAAATAGGTGCGATTCGAACGTCCACGCACTAGCCCCCTTTCGAATTACCTTCCTCTTTTGTCCCTGAGATAGATATCTAGCGCTTCGATGCCCCGGCGGGCCAGCCTAATAAACAAGATCAAGGCATATAAAATTAAGCCAGCGATAACAAGATAAAACAAGAAAAGGAGAGCGGGTAGCACCCCAATCAATCCTACACCGGCCATACCTAGCAACACCTCACTTTAATCCATTTTGAACAGCTCGTGTTCTCAGAGGTCTACCGAAGGACTCCCCCCGACTCCGACCAACATCTTGACCTCCGCTAATTGGCGAATCTCGTAAGTCGGCTGTTGGTTCAATGTATTCGGGCGGCCATACGGGTTATACCAACAGGTATCGATCCCGTAGTTTAGACCACCCTTTATGTCAGAAGTCAACGAATCCCCAACAATTAACACCCGGCTTTTGTCCGCTGGCCGAAGCCCCAATGCTTCAAACGCATAGTCAAAAATCCCCGGATGCGGCTTCGAATACCCCGTGTCTTCAGAAACGATGATGGCCTCGAACATTTGCGCCAATGCCGATCCGGCAATTCGGCTCTCCTGTACTTTTTTGATGCCGTTGGTGATGATCGCCAGATGAAACCCGGCTTCCTGCAATTCGCGGCAGAGCTCAGTTGCTCCTTCCAGCAGGAAGGTCCCCTCCCCAAGCAGTTCCAAATAGCGCTCACTAATCTCTTCAACTTGAGAGCGGGGAGTTATGCCGAGCTCCTTCACCAGTCTGGCGAACCGTTCTGTCCGCAAAGTGGCCTGCGTCACCAGCCCCTGCTCCAAATCGCGCCACAGCTGCTGGTTAATGGTCTGGTATGCCTGCATCACGTCGTCGGTACAAGGAATGCCCGCCTCCGTAAGCGTTAGGCTCAAGGCGTGGTTTTCCGCCTTCGGGTAATCAAATAATGTGTCGTCCGCGTCGAATAAAAGATGCGTATAAGTCATGGGGCTCCTCCTGTTGCATTTTCTATCCTCAAAAAATATTTACTGGCATCTGTTCAGGATCGTTATTCACTTCCGCTTATGCCCTTGCTTTAATCGGAATGTATAAATCGACCTTTGCCTTGCCCTGCGGGTCCTGCGCCGGATCATTCATGCTGAACTCCAGACAGTACCGATCATCCGGGTCGTATCCGCTGTCCGGCAGCCAATTTCCGAATATGCTCTGGTACAGCAGCGCAAGCTTTTCCGATGTATCATAAAAATAAAACTTCGCATAAAGCCCGCCCGGCAGCGTTTGGAAGCCGATCTCCGGCGTGGCATCCGCACGGCTAAGCGTATTCGGCACGGTGACGCAGGCATCGTACCGGCATTCCTCCTCCTCGGTCACGGCTGGATCGTCCAAGGAAATCCCGATAAAAGATTGCTCCGGCGGAAATAGCTGATGCTGCGCCGCCCACTTACCTAACTTTGCCCAGGCCTGATAGGTTTCCAGATAACTTCCGACATGTCTTACATACGCAACTTCCATCATGGGAAGCTCTACAATGTTGGCTTGCATTTGCCAAACCCTCCTTAACAAACTGTTTTTTACAGTTTGATCATAAAGGTTTGGCGCGGCATCGGCTTCCTGCCGATTGCGGTCCGATTGCGAAATATTGCGATCTTGCCGAGCTTGCTCTCGCATCGCGGTTGGTGTACGACCAAAATGTTTCTTGAACGCTGCATTAAAGCTGGAAGCAGACTCAAACCCGCAGTTCAGCGCAATTTCCAGCACAGGTTGGTTGGTCTCCCGCAAGTAAGCCGCGGCCCGGGTTAGGCGCTGCTTCGTGATGTACGCAAACGGCGTCTCCCCCGTCACCGAGGCAAAGATCCGCGAGAAATGATACTTGGAGAAGTTAGACAATTCGGCCAATTGATCCAAGTTCAGCTTCTGATGCAAATGCGCATCGATATACTTACAGACCTGACCTACCCTTTCCTGGTAATCGTTCATCTCGCTTCCTGCCTCCCCAAAGTCCCTTCCCAATAGAAGGGCCGTTCGAGGAGAGGAGGCAGCTTGGTGTCACGGTCTCCTTTGGCAGCATTGATCTGGGCTTGCGTCAAGAACAAGCTCTCCGATAGATCGGCTCCCCTTACATCGGCATCTCGCAGATCCGCCCCAATCATATCGGCACCGCGCAGGTCCGCTCCCCGCAGATCCGCAGCGATCAGGTAAGCGCCTCTTAAAAATGCGCCTCGCAAATCCTCGCCCCGCAGCTTGGCACCAACCAGATCAGCCCCACGCCCAAAGCTTCTGTGCCGTCCAGAAGATGTACCAGCCTTCCGCAGCGCTTCAGCGCGAACGCGCTCACTCACCTCGAGCAACAACTCGTTGACCTTCGCGCGATGTGCTGCCACATCCAAGCGGATTAAGTCGTCCAGTTTGGCGGATGTCAACCGTTCCGTCTCGTCATAACTCATCCGCAAACGTTCATGTAAATGGCTGACCTGAGGCAGACTTAACGCTTCATCCAAGTACCAGAGCAATTCATGCAGCTGCCACATGATCGGAAACACATCAAACATCAGCTTGGATGATCCAGGCGCCTGGCGCCAACTCACTCCCGCGAAAGTGACCTGTGACACCCGTTGTCCTGCGCCAAAGCAATCGTAAACGGTGCACCCTCGGTACCCCTGTTCCCGAAGATTGCCGTGAATGCCGCAGCGGAAGTCATCCTGCAAATGACCGCAGGGCTGTCCAGCTGCTTTGTTCACAGCGAAGTCCACCGAAGCCGCAAAAGGCAGGGCCGTACAACACAAGCCAAAGCAATGCTCGCAGTCGGCCTGCAACTCGAAACGACGTCGGCCATCTGCCGGCTCCTTGGTTGTTCTATTGTCAGACATCGTCAAATTCCCTCACTTTTTGCCTATCGTCGTGTCTCTAATATAAACAAGGAACCGGGAAATGCATAGAGTTTCTTAACGATTCGGATCGCTGATTTGCGCTAAATGATGACGTGCATGCCGAATATAATCTTCATACAATTCCTCAAGAGTCATCCCCAACAATCCCATCTTAGTCTAGAACAGGGATGGAAGTAAATGCCTATTTCCTAACTTTTGACTAATCCAAAAAAGCCTGCCGAAGCAATACAGACACCTGCTCCGACAGACTTTTAGCGATTGTTAGGAGTTAACCTTTTTCATATCGTATTCATTCATTTTGCTACTCTCTCACTGCTCTCTCTTTATTTCAACTTCGCAACAGTAACGGCGACCTGCTCCAGTTGTGTCGAACTTAACTTCCCGTCCGGCGAACTCAGTGTAACGAACCGGTCGTCCAGCTGGAAGGACAGCATCGGCGTTTCGGATGGCGTGTACCATTTCGCTTGCGTGCCGTTGGATAAGGTGACTGTTTTCCCTTCGTAGCCATAGGCGTAGTCCCGCGGGGAAATCGTAACCGTCATATGATCAAAGATCAGATTTACGCCATCACCGGATTCGCCAACCATTTTGAAGGCATCCCCTTGGACCATTTGCTGAGGCGCGTAAGGCGTCTCAAAGGATTCGAATTGGGCGAACGCTTTTTTGATTTTTTCCATTTGAGCATTCGTATAGTTCACAGGAGTTAAGCTGGTGTCCGAATCCGGAGTTCCCGAAGATGGGCTGCCAATCTGCACCAGGTGCTGGCTCGCATCATAGTTCACCGAGACCTTAAGCACGTCTCCCAAAGCCCGTACTGGCAAATACGTCGTGCCATTATAGGTAATCGGCGCTAAAGGACGGCCTTGCCCGTCAACTGGAGCATAGGTTTTGCCATCGACCTGGATGCTGATTTGATTGTTCAGATAGGCGTTGATTTTCTGCAATTTTGACCCGGCATAAACTCCGGCAGCTCCGGATAAGGTCATGCCTGCTACAGCGAAAGCTAAAATGGATTTTTTCATGTTGTTGTTCATGTCGTTAGTTCCTCTCCCTAAATGAATTTGTTTTACTTAAAATCGATCACTTGAGTAACGAGCAGCGATTTCGGATCGTCCACCGTAATGCCCAGCCGTTGGCCCGATGGGCTCCAGCTTAACGGATAGATCGCATGAGGAGGCGGATCGATCGATGCGTAATAAGGAGCGAGCGGAGACACCTGCCCGGAGCTGGTGTCAAAAATATACACTCCATTCATCCCCGGCTTATTCTCGGAATACACATCAAAGGCTAGCTTAGTGGAATCTGGAGACCACGTTACGTAAGAGATGACGTCGCCTTTGCCAATTAGTGTCCCTTGAAGGCTGCCCGCGGAGTCGTAGATCAACAGCTCACTTCCCTGAAAAACACCCGATTGGGTCAAAGTAGATACCGCGATATAGCGGCTGTCCGGGGAAATTTGAAACTCCCAGACATCGCGGATTAAGCTGACCGGCTTCGATTGACCCGGATCAAATACCTTCAAAACGATATGATTATCGGTATAGTAGATCCTGCCGTGACTGACGCCAAAATGGATAAACACATCGATGTCGGGATCGTCTAACGTAAGCAGCGTCACCTTCCCGTCTGCTGCGGAAATTTGCCGGATTTCTCCTCGGCCTTCCATCGAGCCGGCAGCTAAAATGTACGTTTCCTCGTTTAGCCACCCGCCCAGTTCCAGGTAGTTCTCTCCCGGGATGTGCAGGATTTCCCCCGTTTGATGATTCTCTACAAAGTTGTCGGCCGTGTACTTATTCTTCCATTTCTGAATGAAACGGTACCGTCCATCTGGAGACGGGAACTCCTTCACAAGCATGTAGCCGTCCATCTGCTGTCCCTCCTCTCCCGCAGGCTCACGTGTCTGGCCGGTCACCAGGTTCACAATCGAGACCTCATAGGCGTATTGCGGTTCCTCCGTCGCTGTCCCGGGTTTGACCAGTCGGGTCTTTTCCACCTTCACCTCGTCCTCCGAAATCCAGGACTGGATGCTCAAATCTTCAATGGCATGCGTCCTGACGACGCGGACTTCCCGGCCAGGCGATTGTGGCTGTGCGTCTACAACCGTCAGTTGCCGCTTGGCTTCCGCTGGCTTACCCCCAGTTTGGGCGGGTTGTTGCTGCCCGTTTTGATGCGTCTTAGGGTCAACGACCGTAAGCCGTTTCTCATTTGGTTGGCAAGCCGTTACGGTGCCCAACAAGAGCGCTGCTGCCATAAGTTGAAGGGCAAAGGTGCCCATAGGGTGCTTCATTCCAGGTACCTCCTGCGTTTTTGCCACAGGTGTCACCGTCATCGCCGCTCAGCTTTGCTGCTATGGGGCGGCTCATTCGGTTCCCCCCTGCTGACTTCAGTATAGGGAAGACTTTTCACATAAAAATATCCGACTTGTAACGTTCTTGTAACATTGAAAGGGATTGTGACGGCGGTCGCCTTAGTTACGACATTGCTGCTCACTGTCACGTCGGCCGAGGTGATGACGTCATAACTGCGATTGGAGCGTCATTACTGCGATTGGAGCGTCATTACTGCGATTGGAGCGTTGGTCGCAGCGATAGGCGTCCTCCGCAACTGCAAAAGTGCAGTTCATATCCCGCTGTATGCTGAAAAATGGCCATTTAGATGTAAAAGTGCAGTTCACCAAGGCCCAAATCACCCTCTTGGAGCGAAATCGCTCTATGTCAGATGCACTTTTACATTTCACCGGCCCGAAACCAGCGGTTACGCAGGAAATCAAATGCACTTTTGCATTTGAATGCAAAAAAAGCCCTGACTTCTTCAAGTCTGGGCTGAAATTTGCTGGCTTAGCCGCCGCTTCCGGCAGGTAGCGGGCGTTCAAGCGGCAGCTCGATTACAAAGGTGGACCCTTCGGGACCAGAAGCCGCCAGCTTCACCGAGCCATGCTGCTTCTCCGCCAGGCTGCGCACCAGCGATAGCCCTAAGCCTGTCCCGCCATGGGCTCTGGACCGGTCGCTGCTGACGGTGTAGAACGGGTCAAAGATGCGAGCCTGCGCCTCCGGTGGAATGCCGATCCCGGTATCTCTCACCTTAATTTGCATCCGGTCGCTGCCATCCACTACCGAGACGGCCTCATTGGACAAAAACACTTTTCCTCCGGGCTTATTGTATTTCACGGCGTTATCTAGCAGATTCATTACCATGTGCATCACGTTATCCGCATCGGCCCATACCTTGCCGTCCTGCAGGTCAGTGACGATCTGGATGCCTTGCTGCTCTGCTTTCGCCTGCAGGCGTGAGGCCGCGTCCTCCAGCAAGGGCTTCAGGTCCACCAAAGCCGTGTTCGTCTCGAAGTCATAGACGTCCATGGAGGAGAGCTTCAACGCTTTCTCAACCAGCGCATACAATCGCCCCGCCTCCATGCCGATCTGGCGGCACGCCTCGTCAAGCAACACCGGATCATCCCGATACATATTCAACAGGTCCGTATAGGCGAGGATCGAGGTCAGCGGTGTCTTCAGCTCATGGCTGATGTTCCCGATAAACAGCTTCTGTTGCTGCTCCAGCTCCTGCAACCGGGTTACGGCCTCGATCAGTTTGCTTTTCTCATCGGTTAGTTGGGCATGGGTTGTGGCGATTTTTCCGCTCATTTCATAGATTCCCAACGCCAATTCACCCAGCTCATCCTTCCGTCGAACCGTGGGCTCACGAAGGTACTCCCCTTCCCCGATGCGCATGGCGGCGCGGTTGAGCCGCGTAATCACATTGGCCTGTCGCCAGACGTAGAGGTAGCCGAGCAGAAATCCCCCAACCAGTACGGCCGCGCCAACCAGCCAGAACAGACGCTGAATTCTTTCGTAAAAAGCGTGCTGTTCTGCAAGGGACACATGAAACTGGACCGTCCCCGCCGGCTGCTGATCCATCGTATAAAGCGGTGCCAGATACAACAGCTGATCGCCTTGCGTGATATACGCGGACTGTCCTTTGGCTGTATAAGCCAGCGCGTCCTGAACGTCCGCCTTGGGCTGGAACGGCAACGAGGTGCCGGCAAGCGAGCCGTCCAGCTTATATAGTGTGACCGGAAGTCCGCTTTCGGCACCTAAATTGACGGCAAGGTCTTGCCCGCTGAGCTCCATAAACGCGTCTGGATCCGGCAAGCCGCTCGTCAACGCTTCTTGGCGGACCCGAAGGTTCGCGGTTTCCGCCTCTGCAGCCAGCATTTGCTCCAAGCGCTGGCGCTGATCCTCGCGGATCCCGGCCAATACCAGCAGGCTAAGTACAGCAATCACCGCAGTTATCAGGAAAGCCAGCAGCAGCGCGGCTCTCCATTTCAGGCCAAACCGTAAACTCCGCTGTATCATGATGAAGGCTCCACGCTTTTATAACCGATACCGTAGACGGTTTGAATGCAATCGTTCCACGGGCCCAGCTTCTTGCGCAGCCGTTGCACGTGCATGTCCACCGTTCGCGTGCCGCCCGCGAAATCCATGTCCCACACCTGCTCCAAGAGCGCTTCCCGCGAATACACCCGTCCCGGATGCCCGGCGAGGAGTGCCAGGATATCGAATTCCTTTGGCGTTAAATCGATCAGGGTGTCTCCGGCATGAACCGTCCGATTGAGCAGATGGATCGTGAGTCCCCCCAGCCGTATACGTTCCTGCGCCTCGCCGGAATTGGCCGGGATCGCCCGCTGGCCGCGACGGCTCAGCGCCTTCACCCGAGCGACAAGCTCTCGCATATCAAACGGCTTGGTCATGTAATCGTCGGCTCCGAGCTCCAATCCCAGCACTTTATCCACGATGTCGTTTTTGACGGTTAGCAGCAGGATCGCTGGCCGCGACGGCCGCCCCTCCAGCTTGCGGCAAACCTCGTATCCGCTTAGCTTTGGCATCATCACGTCAAGCACCATCACATCCGGTTTGAACACCTCAACCTGGTCCAAAGCTTCTTGCCCGTCCGCTGCCGTCTCCACCGTATACCCTTCCCGCCGAAGCGCGTACGACACGGCTCCAGAAATACTCGCTTCATCATCTACTACAAGCACCTTGGTCATACTATAACTCCCTTTACATCAAGCTCAAAAAGTAATGATAAAACTCCGTATCCCGTTCATACCCGCTCGTTTCATACAATCTTTGGGCCCGGACATTCGTCATCGCCGTCGACAGCTCCAAGCCTTTCGCGTTCGTCCGCTGAGCGTGGGATTTGGCTGCTTCCAAGAGCAGCTTCGCCGCGCCCTGGTTCCGATATTCCTCCCGCACGTATAAATCGTTTAAAATCCATACCCGTTTCATCGAGATGGAGGAAAAGGACGGGTACAGCTGCGTAAACCCAACGGCGGTCCCGCTGACCGAATCGATGGCCAGAAAGACGACGGATTCACGCCGGCTTGCCCTTTCTGCCAGAAAGCGCCGGGCTCCTTCGAGATCTGAAGCTTGTTCATAAAATTGGCGATACTCGTCAAACAGCCGTGCCAAGGGCTCCAGGTCACCCGACTGTGCTTCACGGACAATTAATGATGTAGAATTCATCGGCTTAGCTCCTTATGGCAAATATTCAACTACCCTATGTTCACACCGCCGGCAACCAACGAAAGATCGTGTAATCCCCCGGATTTGCATTTGCTCATACATCGCTTTGGTAAAATACTTCAACTCAACGCCTCCATCACCGCTTACGTGCTCAATTCCAACAACCTGCGGAGCTGCCACTGCCGCTCCTGTTCGGTCTTTGCTTTGGCCGCTACCGCATTGTCCGCAGCATAGGCGAGCGCCTTGGCGGCGTAGGTGGCGCTATGCGCCGCGTGACCCGCCACATGCGCGGTAGCCGCCGCGTGACCCGCCGCACGCGCCGCAGCGCTGGCGGAGGCATGGCCGGCATCATGCGCCGCGTTATGCGCGGCAACTGCTGCTTCGCGGGCCGCGGCCATGCTGACTTCACCGCGCACCCAAGCGCGTGCCGCTTCGATCGCTTGCCGCGGCCGCAGGTCCTCCGGCCGTGCCGCCTCGAAGCAAGGCAGTACGCGTTCCGCGCATTCCGACGCCCATAACGCCAGCGTTCGCTGGTCCGTCCGCTCCGCTTGGTCTGCGATGGCTCGTTTGATGTTCACATCAACAAACTTCCTGGATTCCAATGTGGATTTTCCCCTTTCCCCGATAAGAAGCTAGTTAGAACAATCCCCAGTAGAAAATAAGAACGAGCGCCAGAATCACAGCGGCTGCTATGGCCAGGTTTTGGATCAAACTTCCGTAGAAGCCTTTGAGGTGAGTATAGATTTCCGTTAAGAGTAAGATCCCGGCAAAGATCGTGACAATCATGCCCAGGCTGCGAATAAAAATGAAAATGACTTGGATGAGAAAGAAGCCCGACGTCGGGAATGGAACCAAGCTAAAACCGACGCCGACCAAAAAAGCATATAACAAGCTCTTTTCCTTGTTCAGCTGAAGTCACCTCCTAGCTTCTCGTTCATGCCGCACACGTCTATACCTTTTATATATGCTGGCGCCCAGCAGAAAACCCGCCGCGTTCAGAATAAGGAGGTGATCCGGTCAAATAACATTTGATAATACTCGTCCGAATTGGGCGTAAAATCCGCGAGCCGCCACGTGGCCTGTTCTTCTCGCAGTCCTCCATTGTCTTCATCTACGTAAACTCCCTCTGACGACAGTTCATCACGAGTCCCGCAGCGCAGCTCCTGTAGAGCCTGCAAGCTCACCCAATACAGCCCTGTCAACTCTTCGGTCTGGATATGATAATCGAGCAAGGACTGTTCATTTTCGTAGATGAAGACATGGTTGACCTCACGGTCAATCACATCGGGTGAAGGAAAATGCTCTTGAGCTACCTTGCCGAGATACGTCAGGTCCTCAACCGGGATCGCTAACCCAAGCTCCTCCTTCAGTTCACGGATTCCGTCCTTTACGTCTTCTCCGGCTTGGAGATGCCCTGCACAAGAGGTATCCAATAACAACGGGAACACATCTTTGTTGGGATGCCGACGTTGAAATAACAAATAAATTTCACCCTGGGCATCCCGTTTTATAATCCAGCAATGAAAGGTCTGGTGCCACAGCCCTTTGGCATGAACCTCTCGTCTTGGAGCCGTACCCAGCTTCTTCATATCCTTCGTGTAGATGTCAAACAATTCAGTTTCGCTCATGTTGTCCTCCAAGTGGTTCATATCAGCCCATTGTTTTACGCCTGATGCTTCACTCCACCAAGCAATACTTCCTTATATATAACGGTGAGCTCTCGCAAAATGTCCAAGCTCTCTTCCACCCGTCCCGTTTCCAATCCATGGTTAGCCCCGGGGATGGGCACAATTTTCAGTCGGTCTGATGCCTTCAGTCGACTTGCCAATCCGGGAGGAAACACATCATCCTTCGTCCCGTAAACGACAACCGCTTGAGTTTCATGGATATACGGAAGCGTATCGGAAATTGGCGTCAAATAAATATGCCGGATTTCCTCGGCTCTAACTCCCAATCTGCGATGGACTTCACCGGCCACCACCGTCCCCAGGCTTTTGCTGATGAACACGATTTCCTCATAACTGCCAATGACCTGCCGTATCGCCTGTTCACAATCCTGAATCACCTGCGGAATTTCCCGATACTCGAGCTCCTTACGAGCGGCTTGGTAACCGTACTCGAGCGCCAGAATATCATATCCGCACTCCCGGGCTGCAAGCGCGGCATAATGCAGGGTGGGGCGATCGCAAGAGTAGTTTTTGCCGGGAAACAAAACCACCAGCTTTCGATTGGAGTCCGTGACTTGGATATATTTCACGCTAATCTCGGTCTTCCAATAGGAAGGAAACCTCAGAGTGGACGCTTTCATCTTTGATCCTCTCCTCTCGATATTAGAGTAACTCCAGATTACCTATAGCTGAAACCGCTCCTGAATGATTTGAGTCGTCTCCCTTTCGCATAAAATACAACCCGGCTCTCGTATACGTTTAGCCGGGTCATGCAGCATATGTTCTATTCGCGGCGGGGCAGCTTCGCATCCAGAAAATTCGTCTGGCAATTGTCCCGCAGCAGTTCCATGTAGATTT
Source organism: Paenibacillus sp. 3LSP (assembly GCF_032465655.1). NCBI lineage: Bacteria > Bacillati > Bacillota > Bacilli > Caryophanales > Paenibacillaceae > Paenibacillus > Paenibacillus sp. 3LSP. The sequence goes on from NZ_JAWDJI010000048.1 coordinate 53,918, forward strand.
CGTCGAAGTAAGTATTGTTCACATAGTAGCTTTGCGATCTGCGGCCAAACTCGCGGAACCCCGCTTTTTCGTAGCATCGGATGGCCGGTTGGTTGAACTCAAAAACGCGCAGCATGATGTTGTTGAGATTCAAGATCTTAAATCCATATTCGCATAGGAGTTGCAGCGCCTCGGTGCCGTATCCTTGCCCCCGCTGCCCCTCATCTCCCAAGAAGATCCCCGCCTCAGCCACTCTGCGGACATGATCGATAGCAAATAACGAACAATTGCCTAGCAACTGATCTCCATCCAGTCGAACAATGGCATAATTTTGACCTTCCTTGGCCAAGTCTTCCAGAAATCTCTGCTCCCGTTGCAACCCGATCACGTCACGGGATGTCCCTAACCGGACGGAAACGGTAAGATCGTTGATCCAATCAGCATACGTCTCCGCATCCTCTGGATTTACCGGGGACAAGTACAGTCTGGCCCCCACCAGCTTCTTAAAATACTTCATCGGTTATCACCCTCTCTCTCGTGCGCTTGGATTCACCTTCGTGCCAGCCACCAGATCGTGGCAAGTCCGGCTTCCCTTAGTGGAAAATAATATCACAAGATAAACGATCATTAAACCGTTCGGCAGGTAAATCCAGCCTGGATGCGCCGGCGTATCCACGCTCCACCAGGGTTCGGGCACCAAGATGATGGTATGGGCCATCTCCCACGGCAACAAGCGTACCGCCGTTCTAGCCAACGCTTGCCCGATTTGGATCGGATCACCTTGGCGATTGGTGACGCACAGGTTAAGCCACTTTTTCCCGAACGTCTGTCCATGACGCAGCTCCATCACAATAAAATAACTCCATACCGGCAACGACATCGTAGCCAGCACCCATAATTCAATTTCAATCCCCTTGTCAAATTCGCTAAAGGGGAAGCCGGAAGCGGCGAAATTCACCAGCCATTGTACTGCGACCAAAACAACTGCCAGCATCGTGAAATCGATCCAATAGGCCAACAACCTCTTCAGGGCGAGTCTCATATCTCACCCGCCGATTCTTTGGGATATACAAGGATGATCATATTCGCTCCAGGCCACTTCCCGCTCAAAGGTCGAACCGAAGGCATCCGGATATTCCTGCAATCCTTGCAATCGCAGGCTTTGATAAACTTGCGCATCGCCCTCTTTTAATATTCGCAGATTCATAGCTTTCCCCCGTTCCATCTTGAATTGATACCAGAATACCAGAACCCCATCAATTTGAAAAACCTGTAAAAAAGTTGTTGTAAAACAAACCTTTAAATGGTAATCTATTTAATGATAGCGCTATCATAACAAGATCGAAATCGGTTTAGTATGAATTTCGCATTTGGACTGTCAGCCCAATCCATTCAATTTTGAAAGGAGCGATTGTTCATGATGCTAAAACGCGGTAAACCGATTCTCCTCTTCCTGGTGCTTACCCTCCTGGTCGTCTTTATTCCCGTCCCCAACACAACAAGCGCGGCTCCCAACTGGCAGTTGGTCTGGAGCGATGAATTTAACGGTTCCTCGTTAAATCGAGGCGTATGGACCCCCGAAATTGGCACCGGCTATAACGGATGGGGGAACAACGAACTTCAGTATTATACCGACAGGCCGCAAAACGTACAGGTTACAGGCGGCAATCTGGTCATCACCGCTCAGCGAGAAAATTATGAAGGAAGAAACTATACCTCCGCACGAATCAAAACCCAAGGCTTAAAGAGCTTCAAGTACGGCAAGATCGAAGCCCGCATAAAGATTCTTACTGGACAAGGCATATGGCCGGCATTCTGGATGCTGGGCGAAAGCTTCAGAGATGTCGGTTGGCCTTACTGTGGAGAAATCGATATTATGGAACATGTCAACAATGAATCGGTTGTCCACGGAACCGTCCATTGGGACGCCAATGGATATGCCTCTTACGGCCGGGCTTCGGGCAATTTGGATTTCTCGCAATTCCACACGTACTCGATCGAATGGGATCCGAGCTATATCCGCTGGTTCGCTGACGGCGTTCAGTACAACGAGATCTATATCGCCAACGGAACCGGAAATACAGAAGAATTCCAGAAGCCGTTCTTCATTCTGCTGAACCTCGCCGTTGGCGGTAACTGGCCGGGCAGCCCGAACGGCTCGACCCCGTTCCCGGCACAAATGCTTGTGGATTATGTTCGCGTCTATCAGGATCAAGGGGGATCCTCTCCCGCGCTTGAGAACGGTGCGGTATACACCATCGCCTCCAAAGTCAGCGGCAAGGTACTGGATGTCACGGATGTCTCCACTGCGGACGGCGCTAAAATTCAGCAATGGACCAACTATTCCGCCAGCAACCAACGTTTCCGTCTGGAATCTACCGGCGACGGCTATTATAAGCTGACCGCCATTCATAGCGGCAAGGTGTTGGACGTGCCTAGTGCAAGCACAGCCGCTGGCGTACAGCTACAGCAATGGACGGATAACGGTACGGACGCGCAGCGGTGGCGGATCGTGGATGCCGGCGGCGGATACTTCAAGCTGATCTCCAAAGCCAGCGGTTTGGTCATGGATGTATCTGGCGCTTCAACAGCGGACGGAGCGGCGGTACAGCAGTGGACCGATAACGGCACAGATGCGCAGAAGTGGATGTTTACGAAGGTAAACTAAGCTAAAACTTCAGAGCAAAGGGGCGGAATTTCACTTTCGCCCCTTGTAGTGTGCTAGCAGGTTGTTATGCCCCCTGTTCAAGGTTGGTCGCTAAATTCGATCGAGGGGTTCCGGCGAATCAGCTCTTGAATGAATCGCTCCTGATCCACCGGCGAAATGACGACGCTGCCCAGGACACCGTTCCGGTAATGGATTTCGATTGCATCCCGCGAGAATAAAAGCCGATATCCCAGCCAGATATTCGGTTGACGCGTGATTCGAGTGATATCGTTATAACGGATTTTCGAACGAAACATCCCGCCTTTAACTAGCAGCAGATCTTCTCTAATCACATAGGAGATATCCAGTGCTAACCAAGCCAGTAATAGGGTGACGAGCGCATCGGGCACGATGATCCCTACAAGCTCCGTTCGTGTTAACGCTTTTGGGTCAAGCAGCAACGGCCAGAGCAGTACGAGATTAGCAACGAAGAGAAAGAATAGCCAAAGGCATACAAATAACGGATCCCGTTTCGTTTTGAATCGCATAGTCAGCCCTCCTGCAATTCACGTTTACGAGTATCGTCGAGATATTGCCGGATGTATCCGGGTGTTATGTGCGTTTTTGTATTATTTTACGATCAGGCCAAGCAGTTTGGCAAAGCCGATCGCTTGCTCCGGGGAAACAGTACAACCTGCCAAAGCATAGGCGGGGATGTCAATGCGTTCGAACGTACAGGTGCTAATATCTATCCCCTTTAGCGAGGTATCGTTAAAATCCGCCTCATTCAGATCCGAGTTCAGCAGCTCAATCTCTTTGAATTTAGCGCCGTAGAAATTCGCATTCTGCAGAGAACAGTCCTGAAATCTCACTTGCTTTAAGGAAGCTTCCACAAAATCGCATAAATTCATCACGCAACGTTCAAACAGCACGGAGCCCGCAATTATTTTGGACAAATTCAACCCCGTCAACTTGCAATCCTTGAAATGCACCCGGTGGATGATGGCTTTCTCCAGCACCGCGTTGGATAAATCGCAATTTTCCAACACGACGTCGGTCATGTCCATTCGCTCAAAAGCGGTACTAACAAAGGAACAACCCCGAAGCCTCACTTTGGATAAAATGCATTTTTCGATATTCCCGTACTCATAGGATGCACCCGCCACCGATGCTCCAACCAGCTCATGGTCCTCATCGTCCAGCACATCCGCCCAACCCGCTTCCGTTAATTCAGCCGTAAGCTGCGGAGGGCTAAATTTCGTTTTTTTACTCGTACTCATCAGGCTTCCTCCCGGTTGACGTCTTCGCGAGCTCATTTACTTCATCGATCAATCTTCGGAGTTCTTGGATGCTTTCGCGGATTCCCTTCGGGTCCGGGCCCAGCTTGGCGTAAACCCCATCCAATCGTTCCTTGTAACGTTCCGGTCGGAATGCAAACGATTGAATGTTGCGCACCGCTACAGAAAATCCACATGGTATCCGCCGATGATCAGCCAACCGCCGCCATTCACCCCGGGCCCCCATTCGCCGATCCCTGTCATCAGATTGTTGCGGTGCTGATCATCAAGTTCCTTGGCGATTTGATTCAGTCTAGCAATATCTAAGCCGTTCTCGCCATCATAGTACAGACCGATATCAATATCTGAATCGGGACGATGGGTATTCGTCGCCCGCGACCCTGCCAGAACGATGGCTTGAAGACCTTCTGTTCCCTGCAGTTGATTCACGATACGTTCCAATATGAGCTCTATTTCCATGGTAGCCCTCCACTACTCCTTAGAACTGCCCGAGCGATATTCACTTGGCTTCCCCGCCGCTTCTAAAGCTTCGGCCAACCCTTTTACATCCAGCCCATCCACAGCGTAAGCCCGACGCACCAGCTCAGGCGGTACGAACTCATCGTATTTCCCCAGATAAGGGGATTCGGATGCAGCCAGCAATGCCTCAGGATGAGGGATGGAATTCAGTTCCGCCTGAATCGCGGCTAGCAGCTCCTCGGCACCTGCTCTTCCTGACACCACCATATAATAAGGTTCCATCGGAACGACTTGGCGCAAGCCCATCGGGTCCGTCAAATTATGCTTCAGCAGACGTTCCAAGGTTCGGAACTGCTTGCTTCCCGCCCACGGTAAAATAAACAGCGAATCGCCGCCAGCCGGAATGACAGGACTTCTCAGCAGCCCGCTCTCCCGGGCTAACCGGCGCGCCCGTTCCAAACGATTAGCCGCGCCCGGAGCAAGATACGGGTACAAGGTGTGTTCCTCCAACACCTGGCGCATCTTCTGCATGACCCGTGTATGTACATCTCCCCCAGCACCAAGCCAAAGCGTATCCACTTTGCCGCGCGAGGATTTGACGTACACCGCTTTATGCTTGCTGTCCACTTCCTCGACCTTCCACAGCTTCCCGGCGAGCGAGAAGCAATAGCCAGGCGGCGGCACAGTAGTGATACTGCCGATTTCCTCCGAGCCGTTATAGACGACATGCTCCTCGTCATCCTTAAAGACCGCGTAGAAGCGAAAGTTATTTACGATCTTCTCTCCGCCGAGTCCGATGATCAGGGTGCCTTCCTCGGTCTGCTGAATATGGTCGGTTTGCAGCAGGTACTGCAGCATTGCCTTGTACTCCTCCGGCTCAACGCCGCGAAACGCCGGCAATGTCAGCACAGCCCGGGCCAAATCCGCCGGTTCCGCTTCGCCAATGCTCTTGAGCGTGCTCATCGTCTGATGGTACAGCACGCCAACCGGCTTCTTGCGCAGCTCGACCGGTTCCACCCAGCGCTCACGCACATACAGCTCGATGACCGCGATCGCCCGCAGCAACGTCCACGGCATTCGTGCCGGCAATTGGGCGTCCTCATCTTCTTCTTCCGCGCAGAGGAACATCATCTCCGATGCCTGATCACCGCGCCGGCCGGAGCGTCCCAACCGCTGCACAAAGCTGGAGCAGCTGTAGGGTGCGCCAAGCTGGATGACCCGCTCCAGCTCGCCCAGGTCGATGCCGAGCTCCAGCGTCACCGTCGCTGCGGCTACCGCCGGTCCCGGGCCGGAGCGCAGCGCGGCCTCGGTCTCCTCGCGCAGCATCGCCGAAATGCTGCCGTGATGAACATGGAACACATCGCGCTCCTCCCGCTTCGCTGCGATCCGGCGAAGCTCCAGCGTAGTCAACTCGGCGTCCGTACGGCTGTTGGTGAAGACGAGCGCTTTTTTGCGATGGGTGTTGTCGTAAATGAAGTTGTAATACTTCTGCTTGGCCAGCTCAAGATGCTCCGCTTCCCGTTCATCGCGGGCATCTGGGAAGGAGAAATGCTCCACCGACAACTTCAGTTTACGTCCGCCCGGCGGCGAGACCACCTCCACCGGCTGCGGCGTCCCCGCCCCCAGCCAACGGGCTGCAATCTCGTAATCACCAAGCGTAGCCGACAAACCGATTCGTCTCGGCTTACAAGAAGCCATCCGCTCCAATCGGGTAAGTTGGCTGATGACCTGAATCCCCCGGTCGGCCCCCATAAAGGCGTGCACCTCGTCGATCATGATATACCGCAGGTCATGGAACAACGCGGGGATTGCATTCGGGCGGTTCATCAGCAGCCCTTCCAGCGACTCGGGGGTAATTTGCAGGACACCGCTGGGGCGCTGCATCAGCTTGGTTTTCTCCGCTTGGGCGACGTCCCCGTGCCAATGCCAGACCGGCACTTCCCCATCCCGTAGCAACTCCTTGATCCGCTCAAACTGGTCGTTAATCAATGCCTTTAACGGCCCAATGTATAGAATGCCAACGGATTCCGATGGCCGATGATAAAGCTCTGTCAGCGCAGGGAAAAAGGCGGCTTCCGTCTTCCCCGACGCCGTGCCGGATGCGATCAACAGATGGTGCGGCGTGTCGAACAGCACACGACAGGCTTCCACCTGGGCATCGCGCAGCGAGTCCCATTTTTTGCGATAGATGTATTCCTGAATAAACGGCGCTAACCGGGAGAAAGGACTAGGCCCGCTCATAACTCAAACTCCGCCAAAAAGTCGTCCAGCTCGTCAGAGCCGCCTTTATCCTTGGCCCCTTGGCTCATCGACGCCGCATATTCCTGTTCCCGTTCACCCATAAGTTCCTCGAACGAAAGCTCCGGTTGCTGGTGCATCAGGTGCAGCACATCCATAAAATCGCGCACGACCTCCCGGGTTGTGAGCAACTCCTCAGCCCCCAGTCGATTTACCGCTGCCTGCATAAATACGATCAGCTGTTCATCGGTCAGTTGCATCGTGTAACCGAAATGGATCGCGTGAATCTCGCGCAGCTTCTGCAACAGGAGCAAAATTTCCTCATGCGACAGCATGTCCAACTTCAGGATTGGCGACGTATACGAACGGCGCGTCCCGCTGCTGTAACGCCCGTCGATCAATCGCGAGCGCAGAGCATCGTAGCTGAACAGCCCCCGCCGCTCGTCTTCCACGAACTGCGGCGTACCGCCCATGAAGATGCCGAGATACTGGGCCTTGCCCTGCATCGTGTCGTTGAACATCGTCAGGATCTTCTCGTAATTGCTTTGGCGGGAAATGCTGTTTGTGATTTTGTACAGATTCACGCCCTCATCGATAAACAGAAGCAGCCCCCGATACCCGATGCGCACGGCAAATTCCGCCCACAGCTTCATGTAATCGTACCAGTTATCATCGTCGATAATTACACCAACGCCCAGCTCTTGGCGCGCTTCCGTTTTGGTCGGAACCTCACCGCGCAGCCAGCGTAAGGCTGCGGCTTTCCGATCATCGTCACCAAGCTTGTAGCCTGACCAGTAGGCGGCCAGCACCTTGGCGAAGTCAAACCCGTGCACAAGACTTTGCATCTCATTGGTCACCGCATAAATGCGAAGCTCCACCGCATCATGCAGTTGCGGATCACCGGGACGCAGGCCGGTGGCTTGCATTTGCTCCTGTTGGAGAGCGGCGATCCACTTCTGCAGCATCGTCTCCAGCGCGCCGCCGTCGGGCCGTGTCCGAGTGGAGAGATGCATCATCAACTCCCGGTAGGTTGCCAGCCCTTGACCTTTCGTGCCAACCAGCCGGCGCTCCGGCGACAAATCGGCGTCAGCCACCACAAAATCGCGATCCATCGCATAGTTGCGAATCATTTGGAGCAGGAAGCTCTTCCCGCTTCCGTAACGCCCTGTGATCAAGCGGAAAGCCGCCCCGCCCTCTGCGATATTGTCCATATCCTGCAGGATCGACGCTACCTCCGGTTTACGTCCGACCGCGATATGCTCCAGCCCGACACGCGGCACGACCCCGGCCGTCAAGGAATTGACGAGCGCGGTGGTCAGCCGCTTGGGGATTTGTATCTGTTTCATTCTCGTTCACCTCATCGTTCCAAACTTATCCTATATCCAATCAATGTATCGCTTATCGCTCAGCGTTGACTTGCAAGCCATTCGTTAAGCTCCGCACGGTAGTCTTCGACGACTTCGTCCCCATCGATCAAAAGATCACCAATTCTCTCCATCGCCAGCTCATTGATCTCATCGATCAGCAACTCAGGCATGGAGCCAGCTTGCTCGGCAATCGCTTGGCGCTCCGCAGCATTATAGCCCTGGAGCAGGGCGGCCAGCATCAGCGCCTGCGGAGGGGTCAAGCCGTCGAACAGTTCCTGCCATTCCTCCGGCAGGTTCGCATTCGCCTCGCTTTGGACCTGCTCAGCATCACTTCGTTCCTCAGTCACGGACTGAGAAGCTTGTTTATCCGGTTGCGGGGACTGCGAAGCAATAACCGTCTCCTCTTTACGCCCCCCGATCAAGTCTTCGCGATCGGATCGCGCCGCCGTGGAATCTTCCGATACCTGCTCATATCCCCGTTCAAAATCAAGAGCAGGCTGCAACGGTTCAACTTCAACGAGCTTGCGTCCCAAAGAAGTTACAGCTCGCTCCAGCGGCATTCCCGGTGCTTCCGGCGTAAAGGCCAGCGTCTGCTCCTCGCTGAGCAACATGTCCCGCACTTCATCGGATTCCTGCTGAAGCTTACGCAATTTGGCGGTGTTAATCTTCACCTTGGGTGCCCGGGCTTTCGCTTCTTCTGCCTTCCGTCGTTCAAATTCCTTGTGCAAATAACGTCGGACCAGCTGCTCGATCTCCGGCCCTACATCGATCCCCCGCAGCTTCCCCTTAACCCCGGTAAACTCCCGCAATAAGTTCTCCGTCAAGCGAACGAGCTGGGTCAGAAATGCGCGTAACGGCGGATGCCCGCTGTAGGGCAAGACAATAACCGTCTTCGTGCGCCCATACATTTCATGATCATATACCGCGCTGCGGAATAGATAGCGGGCGATTTGAGTTTCCGTCGGCTTATACAGCTCCAGAATTCGAATGCCTTTGCTTCTAGAGAGATAGCCGTCGACCAGCGAGATGACTTTCGGCACGTAATTCTGCATATCCTTACGCCCTTGCTCCTGGTAAAAACGGCTCTTCTCCACATCATAATCAATCAGCTTAAGCAACAGCTCCCAGCTCAAGTCCAGCGGTTCAGCGGTGAATCTTCTGCGCCATTCCAGCTCCTTCAGCTCCATGGACAAATTGCGGGGCAGCTTTGTCATCGGTTCCGTGGGACGTTCCTCCAGTTGGAACACCAAGGTCAAATCAAATAACCACTCCCGTACGTAAAGATCCAGTTTAGGATAACGCTGCCGGTAACCCTGCCAGACTTGTTCCATTAAGGTATATCCTTCGGCCGGCTCCGACCAGCCGATTCCATGGATCAGCTCGTACAAATAAACGAAGATGTAGGACAGATCAGTATCCGGATAACGTCCGGAACGGACCTCCCCTCGCCAGAACAAATACCATTTCAGCTGCCTTGGCTGCATCTCATCATAGGTCGGCCAATACGTTTGAAAAGGAACAAACTCCGCTGCCCCCTCTACGGCTTCCGCCAATTCCTTCGCCTTCTGGACAAACCGTTGCTCCCGGGAGATATAACGAAAATCCTGCTGCCAATCCGTATTACGCTCCCATAGATCCGGCTCGACAACCCGGCTCACCGGCTCCTTCCGGCCTTCCTCCGGCTTGCTTCCGTCCACCACTTCCAATTCGGCGAAAATTAACCGGTGTTCCGAGCTCGTCTGTTGTTCCCGATTATGATGTAAATGTCGGTTGAAAAAGCTGTGTTTCTCATCCGTACCTTCATTCATCGTTCCTAAACCTCCGTCACGACCATTATACCATCCGACCGAAAATTTGTTCGCCTTTTGAATACTATTTTGCCCTCCCTTATAATGAAAAGCAACTGCAAGTTGCCGGGGAGGGCGAAGGTTTAATGAATAAATGGCTGAAAGCTTGTGTTTTTCTAATTGGAGCGGCCGTTTTAACCCGACTGATTCCGTTCTCGGATTGGTTCCGCATGCTGGACACGATGGTGCATGAGCTGGGCCATGCCCTTGTTACTTTACTTGCGTCCGGGCAAGTGCTTCGCATCGAACTGCACCCGGATCACAGCGGCGTCACCTATTCGGTACTCGCTTCGGGATGGAGCCAATTCGCCGTAGCTTTGGCTGGATATACCTCGGCTTCCCTGTTTGCGGTTGCCATGTTCTTCGGCTATTCCCGTCAACAACAAGCCGCCGGCCTTGTCTTGATCAGTATGCTGGCCTTGATCTCGCTGCTGCTGTTTGTACGCTCAGGCTACGGCCGGGGATGGTTGATTTTGTTTGTGCTGGTGAACGCTGCATTTTTCCTGTGGGGAGGACGCATTCGCAACTTCTATTACCTGCTGCTGTCGTTCCTATGCTTGGAAGAGTCGGTGCTGGGGCCGGTCACGCTGCTGCTAAATTCCATTGTATCGCCCAGCCAGGCGGGAGATGCGACCAATCTGGCCCAGCTGACAGGGGTTGCTCCTCTCGTGTGGTCGCTCATCTTTGTAATGATTTCATTGTTATGCGCCTTGTCCGCGCTGCAGCTGTATTGGAATGACCGCAAACGGAACCGGGAGAAGCGTAGAATGAGCCGAGGTAGCTCAGTGAGCCCGTAAAACATACCCTTATTGATCCTTAATCACCGTACATCTCATGACATAAACCGCCTGATTGTCACGAATTAATGCATCGACATCATCGCTGGACTCCATATGGTCTTTCCCTTTGTTTCTTGCAATTACGCCCAAAACGGCCGTTTCATTTGGGTTCGCAGTAATGGACGTCATGGGATGGGTCATCGCACTATCATAATCTTGCTTGGGGAGTTCCGTTTTCGAGCTAACCACGTTGCCATTTTGCCGGAAAGCAAGCGTCCAGACCTCGTCCCCATTCCCCATTGCAAGCGTCGTTAAATATAATCTGAAGGAATTGTCATGAACCTGATCTATAGAAGATTCCATCCCAAACAAGGAGCCCACTTTTTCCCCATTTTCATAATCATCGATCCATATATGAACCCGATCGGCTTGAACCTTGCCTAAGTTCACATCAAAGACCAAGGCACGATCTGATCCTGCTGCTTTCAGAATGGCATATTCTTCGTTGTCCATCGGCAAGTTTTCAATCGTGATGCCCTTGATTTCCTGATCTGGCAGGTGGTTCTCTAGGTCAAGCACCTCTGAACGACTCCCTTCACAACCCGTGAGGACCAAAGAAGCAACTAGAACACAAGCCAGGATAAGATATATGTATTTTCTCATCCTACACCTCACAAACTACTGATATTAAATCGATTGCCGTCTGGATCGTAGAAATGAAAGCCGATAAGTCCCTGGGTCAGATAGCCCCCGATTCCAGAGGTTTCGATCCCGCGTTGTTTTAAATATTGGTAATATTTGAACAAGTCCTGGCGCTCCTGAATCCAACATACCGGCTGAACCTGCCCGTCCACTTTGCCGACGAAAGCCTTATCGCTTTTTTGCTCAAGTACCCAAAGCGACTTGGCTTCGGAATGATTCAGCTTCATCTCCATCACCGCGTAGCCGCCCTTCGGATCATGCTGGGTGCATTTCATGCCCAGATACTGGCCGTACCATTGAATAGACTCGTTTAATCGACTGACGCCTACCCGAATCCAGGAGGGCGCTACGTCGGCAGAAGGCAACGTCAAATCTTCCTGCAACGTTAACCGGATGCCTTCGGCGGTAGCCCATACATCGAAATACCGGGAGTCAGGTCCGGCATATACCGAAGAGACTCGTACGCCATCGGTGACAAATGCTCGCCGCAGACGATCCAACTCCCGGGTTCGAAAGCACACCCGAAGGTCGGCATCCACCGTCCCTCGTTCTGCATAGTGATGGGGGAGCCGGGTATCCGTAAGATAAGTTACCAACCAGGTTCCAAGAGGAAGCTGCGTCATTTTACCCTGGGAACAGCGCGGATCCACCTTCCAGTTTTCTTGCCGAAGCACCTTCCAACCCAAGTACTTCTCGAACCACTTCACCACTTGATCATGATTATCCCACAACACATCAATATATTGAACGTCAAAATAAAGCTCGGGGATTTCCTTGCCCGCTGCCATAGGGTGCCTCCTTCATCCATTCATACAGAACTTTCCAATCCTATTATCGCTGAACCTGTCCGCAGGATAAAGGTAAAATTTAGCTTTTGCGCCGCTTCCTTCTGAATCTTTCGTTCATATAATGCGACTGGGACTCACAAACAAGTTTAAAGAATGGCGATTTTGCGGTAAGATGGTATTCGATGTTTCTATGAACTAGGGATTGGAAAGGAACGGTGCAGATGGATCCGCAGCATATCATCGAACAAGCCGAGCACTTTGTGCAAAACGTGCACAGCGGTGACGGGAGCGGCCACGACTGGTGGCATATCCATCGGGTGCGGAAGTTGGCCTTGGCTATCGCCCGTAAGGAGCAGGCAGATTTGTTCGTATGTGAGCTGGCAGCCCTGATGCACGACGTCGCCGACGAGAAGCTGAATCCGTCCAAGGAAGCCGGCTTGCATCGGGTTCGCAGCTGGTTGGAAGCACATATCGAGGATTCATCCGTCATCAACGAAGTCATGGAGATTATATCGACCATGTCATATAATGGCGGCAATAATCCCCCTATGGCAACGCTCAATGGACAAATCGTTCAAGATGCTGACCGACTGGATGCCATCGGCGCGATCGGCATTGCCAGAACATTTGCCTATGGAGGTTCCAGAGGCAGATCGATGCATGAACCGGGGCGGGATTTCTCCGATTTGGATTATCGCAGCCGCGAAAAAACGACGATTTATCATTTCTACGAAAAGCTATTAAAGTTAAAAGATTTGATGAATACCCGGTATGCCCGGAAGCTGGCTGAATCACGGCATGAATTTATGCTGCATTTCTTAGAGCAGTTTTACCGCGAATGGGATGCCGCTGACGAACATCAGGATGAACAAACCACAACAAATTCAGGTGATATGAGTGAGAATCGCATTTTTTGATTCAGGGATTGGCGGCTTGACCGTGTTAACGGAGGCGATGAGGAAGCTGCCGAACGAAGACTTTCTATATTTTGCCGATACGCTTCACGTGCCTTACGGGACGAAGACGCTGCCCGAAGTGAGACGGTACGTCGAGGAATCGGTAAGTCGTATCATGCAGGGCGACATTAAAGCCTTGGTCGTGGCTTGCAATACGGCAACAAGCGCAGCGATTGAGGAACTTCGCCGCACCTACGACATTCCGATTGTTGGCATGGAGCCAGCCGTCAAGCCGGCTGTAAAACGCAGCCAAGCCGCTGGCAAGCGGGTTTTGGTTTTTGCAACCTCGTTGACGTTAAGCCTCTCGAAATACACTGACCTGGTGGCCCGGGTGGACGACCACAAAGTGGTGGATTCGATGCCGCTGCCGGAGTTGGTGCAATACTGCGAACAACTGCAGTTTGATCGGGACGAAATCGAGCGTTACTTCAGCCGCAAGCTTGCGGGCATCGATTTGTCGCAATACAGTACAATTGTGCTGGGATGTACGCATTTTCCTTATTACAAAAGCATCCTGCAGCAAATCCTGCCTCCCCATATTGAGTTGATTGACGGCAGCCATGGTACCGTTGAACGGCTGTGTTCGCTGATTGGCTGTTCGGCCCAACCCGATCAAGAATTCAAGGGGCATATCGAGTTCAAATGCTCCGACGAAAACCCGGCTTATCTGGACAAAATGGCCCGAGCGCTGGATTACCTGCAAACGCAATATTCTGTTCAATAATGCAGGGCAACGTATAAAAAGCCTTGTCCCGGCGATGAAATCGCTTAGGACAGGGCTTTTTTGAGCTGCGCGGACACAGGTTCCATCATTCCATCTCCTCATTGAGCAGAACCATATGGATATGATCTTCCCACCTCCCGTTAATTTGCAGGTATTTTCTTGAGATGCCCTCATTTTGAAAGCCTAACTTCTGAACCACGCGAAGTGAAGCTTGATTCCTCGGCATGATGTTGGCCTCAATCCGATGCAAGCGCAGTTCATGAAACGCGTGGTTGACCACTGCCTCCACTGCTTCTGTCATCAGTCCCTTTCCTTGCTCCTGCTCATCGATTCGATACCCCATATAACAAGACTGGAACGCCCCTCTGACAATATTGCTTAGTGCCACCGAGCCGATGATCCGGCCATCTCGGAACAGCCAGAACTTCCGGAGCAGGCCTCGCTCCATCGTTTCGGCCTCATCCCGCAGGATGTCCTGTTGAGCGGAGTACGTATAGAAGTCTTCCGTTCTTATAGGTTCCCATTCCTTGAGAAAGTCTTTATTCCGCATAACAAAGGCCAAGACCTGATCCGTATAAGTGTCATCGATGATTTTGAGCGTCAATCGTTTGGTCGTGATTTCATTTTTCATAGATAGCCCTCTCTTTTTCCATAATGCCTTGATTTATGATTCCGATAATAGATCCTCCCGGGTGAGATCGTTGGAAATGAATGCTTCCATCATTATACATTCTTATCCCGGCAGACCACTAGCCTTTTGAATCTATTACTATAAAACCCACCTTCATGCGAAGGTGGGTTGTCTTATGCTGAATATGATTAGGATGATGGCAAATCCAACCAAACCCCGGGTGTTTCAGCTGCCTTCAATCCGTACTCGATGATAGTAATCACGGCTACAGTTTCTGCCGGGTCAACTGCGGGCTGACCGGTTTCAAAGAAAGTCACCAGATTCCGGATAAACGGCTCAAAGAAATTGGAGGCCGCCGTGGCTTGCTTAAAGGTTCCGTTCCCGTATTTGATGCCAAGGGTAAACGGGCAATTATCCCCCAGATGGTGGATTGATGCTTGCCGCCCTTCCCCAAAGTCGATGAGCAGTGCAGGGGAATCCGTCGTCCCGGTGAACATGATGCGCTTGGGAGCGGGCCCCATCAGACGGATGATCGGCTCGATTTGATGAATTGAATAGTTATCGAAAGCGCCGGGCCCCCAACTGCAAATCGTTTGAATCCCTTCCGGGTCAATCTCCGCATATTCGCTGGCAAAACGGAGCGCCGACGTCGAATACATCGGCGTTCCGTGCTGCGCGGCCAGGTTGAAGAGGCGCACCGCTGTCTCCCGGTCTGGAGCAAACGTCTTATCGATGTAGGTCGGCTTGCCCGACTTGAGTGGAAGCTGCGACAACTCCTCATGATACTCCGGGTTGTCAGGCGATAACACGATCAAGGTATCGCTCCGCTCCACAACGTCTTGAATGGACGGCAACAACTCGATACCGTGCGCTTGACACCATGCTTTGTTCGTAAGTCCGTTCTCCTTGTCTTTTTTGCCATAAGCATACGTAACCTTCATGGCACCATCAGAAGCCTGCTCAATCCACCCGGGATATTTGTTGGCATGGAACTGGTCGAGATGCAGGTCGATAAACCCGATTTTTTTCATGAGAGCGCGATTTCCTCCCCTTTGTCGGACGAATCATAAATCGCCTGAATAATGCGAGAGGACAGGATGACGGTGTCAATATGGGAGGGCTGCTTCTCCCCCGTTTGGATGCACTCCAGGAAGCCATCGATTTCCTGCTGATACATATTCCCGGAGGTGAACTTTGGCGTTGTTTCGATCAGAGCGCCGTCTTTGGCTGTATAGAAGGTAAAATCCCCGCCGTAGTTCAACCGTATGCCGCCCTTGTCGCCCAGGAAGTCGATAAACATCTCCTCAACTCCGATGTTCTGCGCCCAAGCTCCGTTCAAGGAAATCGTCGGGCCTTCGGTACGGATCAATGCGGTTACGAAGTCATCGACATCATACGTACCGTGATAATCCGGCGGTCCTGCCCACATTTTGAGATACGTATAGTTCTCCATGTCTTTCCCCAGTTTGGAATAGGCTTGACCGGTAACGGTTCTAGGCTTCGGATCGCCCGCACAGTACATGACGATGTCGATAAAATGAACACCCCAGTCGATCAGCGCCCCGCCACCGGCGATCGCTTTCGTCGTAAAAGCGCCGCCTAAACCCGGAATCGATCGGTGGGCGCGGAAGCTGGCGTACACATGATACAACTCGCCAAGCTCGCCGTTTTGGATCATGTTTTTGATGCGATTGACACTTTCGTTGTACCGATTCACGACCCCGATATTCAACACTTTGCCCGTCTCATGCTGGACCTTCTGCATTTCTAAGGCTTCTTCGTAAGTCCGGGCTGCCGGCTTCTCGCAAAGCACATGCTTCCCCGCACGAAGGCAATCAATGGCAATCGTCGCGTGCGAAGCATTAGGCGTACAGATGGATACAGCATCCACCTCCGGATCTTCAACGATCTGCCGGTAATCTGTGATCGCCTGTCCGCATTCGTATTTGGTGACAGCCGCCTCGGCGCGTTCCTTCAAGATGTCGCAGAAATACTTGATATCTACATGCTTGTGGTTCAGGTAAGACGGGATGTGGGCGTGGTTTGCAATCGTGCCGCAGCCAATCACGGCAATGGTGATCTTGTTCATCAGCTTCCCTCCTGCTAACTAGAAATCGTCGGATCAAGATAAGTCTATGATGATTCCTAGCATACCAGATCAGTCGCAATTTGGAATAAGTCAGAAGGCAAAACCACATCAAATTACCATAAAAGGTCACCCGCTTCCCGTACCTTTCTCCGGCCTAACCATCTACAATGAATGCAATCATGGGCAACCTGACGTCAAACGATGAATCTCAGGGCAAAAGGAGAATGGAAGCGATGAAACGCGAAATGAAGGCGGATATCGTCATCCTTGGGGGTGGTACCGGAGGAACCGCCGCAGCTCTAGCCGCGGCAGCTTCAGGTAAAACCGTCATCATGACGGAGGAGACGCTTTGGATTGGCGGGCAACTGACCAGTCAGGCCGTTCCGCCGGATGAGCACCCCTGGATTGAGCATTTTGGCTGTACAAGAACTTACCGAAGATTCCGCAATGGCATACGCCAGTACTATCGAAATCATTATCCGTTAACACCGGCAGCGCGTAACCTACCCGAACTCAATCCCGGCGGCGGCATCGTCAGCCGGATTAGTCATGATCCCCGCGTTGGCCTGGCTGTGCTTGAGCAGATGCTGGCCCCTTACCTGCACAGCGGAAGGCTGACGATTCTTCACCGTTATCGCCTCCAGCAAGCCGAAACTGAAGGAGATGCCGTCCGAAGTGTGACGGTACGTCATCTCGACACCGGGGATGAACTGGTGCTTGAGGCGCCGTTTTTTATCGATGCCACTGAGCTCGGGGATCTGCTTCCACTCGCGGGAATTGAGTATGTTACCGGGGCCGAATCGAAAGCACAGACCGGCGAGCCTCATGCAGTCGATGGAGATCCGTTGCCGCAGGACATCCAAAGCTTTACGTTTTGCTTTGCCGTAGATTATGCCGACGGGGAAGAACATCTCATCGACAAGCCTGAGATGTACGAGTTCTGGAGACAATATCAAGCCGACTTCTGGCCGAATCGGCTATTGAGCTTAACCGGCGTGAGGCCAGCTACGAACGAGCCGGTGGAGTATGAGATATTTCCGGGTTACGGTGGCAAGTTCCCGCTGTTTCAATACCGGCAAATCCTGGAGCCGTCCCATTTCGACAGCAGCTTCGGCTTCCGTCCGATCTCCCTGATCAACTGGCCGCAGAACGATTATTGGCTTGGCTCCATTATCGACGTACCGGAGGAAGAAGCCGCGCGTCATCTCCATCAGGCTAAACAGCTCAGCCTGTCGCTGTTGTATTGGCTGCAGACCGAAGCGCCTCGGCCGGATGGCGGTCAAGGTTACCCCAGATTGCGCCTGCGCCGCGACGTGGTTGGAACGGAAGACGGGCTGGCGATGGCCCCCTATATCCGAGAGTCGAGACGAATTCAAGCGGAGTTTACGGTGCTGGAGCAGCATGTCGCCACGGCATCCCGACCAGATGGTGCAGCCGAGCAGTTCCCGGATTCCGTAGGAATCGGATGTTACCGCATCGATCTGCATCCGAGCACAGGCAACCGACCGTACATTGATATCTCTTCCTTGCCCTTTCAAATTCCGCTGGGCAGCTTAATCCCGAAACGGGTCAAAAACGTACTGGCCGCCGGCAAAAATATCGGGGTTACCCATATCACCAACGGCTGTTACCGGCTCCATCCCGTGGAATGGAACATCGGCGAAGCCGCGGGAATGTGCGCCAGCTTCTGCTTGGACCGCAACCTCTTCCCAACAGACGTACGCAATCATGATGAAACCTTATCCGACTTTCAACAGCGCCTTCTTAGCCAAGGGGTTGAATTGCAGTGGCCCAAGCTGCGCCCTGTCTAATATTTTTCTAGAAAAAAAGAATGCCAGCCTGCGGATGAAGCCTTCCGCAGACTGGCATTTTTTCATTTTCATTATGAATTGATCAGTCCCGCCATCCGCAACATTCGAGCAAGCACCGTTGCTGCTTCCGCACGGGTAGACGAGGCTTCAGGAGCAAAGCTGCCATTCCCGCGCCCTTTCATTAAGCCGGATTCTACGGCGATCGCTGCCGCTTCTTCAGCCCAAGCCCCAATTTGGCTGCGATCCTCAAATCCAGCCAGTATGGCGCTCGGATTTCCAGCAGGAGTCTCGGCTCCTGCTAGCTTCAACCCACGAACCAGCAGCACACTCATCTGTTGACGTGTAATTTGCTCATTCGGACGGAACTCCCCGTCGGCAAAGCCTTCAATTAGTCCGTTCTCCACCGCCGTAGCAACCGCACTCGCATACCACGCACCCGAGTTCACATCGGTGAAGGATCTGTTCGGATTCGCCTGCGGTCCAGTCAAACCGAGAGCACCGACGAGCATGGCCGTAAACTCTGCTCTCGTAACGGGTGCATTGGGGCTGAACTCCTTATCCGAGGTGCCTTGAATGATCGTTTTGGAGGCCAACATCGTAACCTCATTAGCCGCCCAGTGTCCGTTCAGATCCGTGAAGGTCTTCCGGTGTACCACCGCCGCGTAAATGCCGCTGGCCTTCAATCGGAATGTGATCTGGGCCTTCCCGCCTTCCTCCCTGATCAGCGCAGGCACAAACGTATAGTTGCCCGCAGAAGGCTGCAGAAGCAGAACGGTGACCGTATCGGCAGAAACGGCCCCTGCCAGCGGTACAGTCGTAAACTTAACTTCGGCTCCCTTAAAGACTGACAGTGTAGTTAAGGTGTCGCTCTGCTCCCAGAAGAAGGACACCTCCAATAACGAACCAAACGGTTCAGCCTGATCCGGCAACAAGCGGTGCAGCTCTTCCTCCTGCGCTTCGGCAGGGATTCCAAGGCGAATCTGCAAGCTGTCTGCAGACCCCCGCTGTTGCAGAGCTTCACCTAAAGCCTGAACCGGCAGCTCTAACTTGCCTAATGGTGACTCCAGCCAGATAACGCCATTAGGCAACTCCTTCACCGCAGCCTCCAATCCCTCGGTTGGCAAGTGCAAGGTGAGGACGTCGGCGGTATCCGTGAAGCGGTATTGCAGCTGCTGCGATTGGGCTGGTTTCGCATGAAGGCTCTTAATCTCCTCCAGCATCCTCGACAAATCGGCTTTCGCGTCAACGAGTTGCTGGCCATTCTCCGCCGTAGACTTCACCACGTTCAGCCGCTCCGGCTTCATCGGCGGGGTTGGCGTCGTCCCGCTGCTGCCGCCCGACGATCCCGGCTGCTCAGGATTTGAGCCGCTATCCCCGGTAGATGTGCGAATGATTTGCACGGTCTGGCTGTTCGTTTTGAGATCATCCACATAGACATCGACTTGGACAAAATTGATACCTGTCGATAACGGAACGTTTGCCGTAAACACTCCGGTCGAGGAAACGGACGCGGACTCCCCGTTTACTTTCACGGAGGGCGTCCCCGGACCAAGCACTTCAACCGTCCCTTCCAGCGAATAATGGCTGTTCCTTGTCTCGCGCAACTCATCGTCCATCAAGCCGCTTAATACTGCGGAACGAACCTGATCCCCCACCTCATAAGCGTTGGCCACAAGCTGTCGATTGATTCGAACTCCCGACGGATCAATGGTTGAGATAACGAAGCCGCCTGGCGGAATGACGCTGTTGTTCTCCTCCGGTGCTCCCCAGCTCCAGTTGATCGCCTGATTGCGGTTGGCTACGCGGGTGACGGCGCCCGTGTCATCTACAACCACCTCAACGCCAAAATGATTTGTTCCCGTCGTTGTTCCAAACGCGTCCGTCAGTACATTAATGTTGCCCTCCACCCGGTTCACGTTGTAATAATGGCCTTCCAGGAACGTATCCGGACTGTCAGGCAAGCTCATGCCCAGCTGGTAATCCTTCACCCATTCGCGGTCCTCCAGCGAGGCCTTGGCGATCGCCCAGTTAATTTGGGAAGCGTCGAACAGCATGAGTCCATTGGTCGTTCTCAATCCCGCCTGGAACACCTCCCGCTGTACCGCTGGAAGCTGAACATTGTTGAGGGCAATCCCCGCATACAGCGGAATCTCGCCATTCGTCACAATGTTCCCTAGCGTAATGTACTTTTGAATCTCCTGACTGGTCGTCTGATAAGCGCCAATCATCAGAAAATCCAGATGTTCGATATACCCGGTATCGTAATACTCCGGTGTATAAATCGACTCCACCGGCAAGCCCAGGGAAGGATGGATGCGGAAATTTTTGCTCGCCCAGTTCACCCCGTTGAGATAATACGTCTCATACCAGGAACCGACGTAAGAAGACACTTTGATCGTTCTTCCCGACCCAGCCTCGTAGGAATCCACCAGCGACTTCACTTCGCCAAAAAAGCTCTGGATCACACCTGACCGGAACTCCCACCAATCTTGGATGAGCGGGCCATCCACTCTGACGTTATTTTCATAATAAAAAATGTCATTGGGCCAGTCGTTCAGCTGCTTGCCGCGCTGGAGCAAGAACTGCTCAAACTTGACCCGCGTTTCCTCGCTGAAATCTGCACCTTCATTGTCGTAGCGTCCACGGTCATGTACGACGCCATCCACGTCATAATTTTTGAGAATCTCTTCAAACGTCTTCAGCTCGAACTCGCGCACCTCATCGTTTGCCGGATTGACGAAGGCGACCAAGCCCTGCTTCGCGCTTTCCCGCAGCCGTTTGATTTCACCGTTGTTTTCCGCGTAGTGCACGCGCTCTTCCCAGTCCAGGTGATCATTCAGCACGGCGTACTCGTTATAGGCGATAGACCCTTCGGCAAATACGTTAACCACCGCATGGATTTCCAACCCTAAATCATGGCCATGATCGATGAATTCCTGCAGCAGATCCAAGTCCGGATTGGCTCCTGCTCTTCCGGGAGCTTGAAGTTCGCTGACGTAGGGCCTTCCGGTCAAGTCATTTTTCTTGTACGAGACATAGCCTTCTACGCCCTTCACATCCAAGGCGATGGAGGTGACTCCGCTATCCTTGGCCTTTTGAAGAAAAGCGCGCACCTGCTCGCTGGTTTGAAACTTTTTCGCGTTGGAGGCCTGATCGACCCATAAAATGACTTCTTTGTCCGAGGCAAGATGATCCCGGGCAAACACCGCCAGATCCCGACGGTCCTGCTCGATCTCGTTTTTTAATACCCTCATTTCGATATAGTTGGTGCCTTTCGTTAAAGGGTAAGAATAGCTAAAGGATCCATCCGCCTCAAAAGGAACGGAGGCTCCACTCACCAGCAGTTGGATGGACGCCGGATCGTCGATATTCTCGATCATCCCCGACAGGATCGTGTGGTTGGCCGTTACCGTGTACATCCGCTGATTATCGACCTTAAGTCGGGCGATCGGACCATTCCCGCTCATCAGATCCCGGACGGATACGACTTCTCCATTCTTGCGAAGCTTGATGATGTCTCCCGCTTTGAAATTTTCTGCGAGGAAACGCTTGATGTAATTGCCAGCATAACTGTCGTCCTGCGCCATCAGCACATAACCTTCCTCCGGAATTTCAAGGAGAGTGGGCCCGGTCCATACGGGAGGTTGGCCATTAATTGAAGGGTTGATCACCTGCAAGACCTGGTTGTTGGCATCAACCTGCACGGCAACGTTGTACTGTGGAATTTCGATTGATTCGCCATAATCCCTCGTAAACAACGCAACGGTATTGGGCACGCCAGTCACGTCTTTATCCACGTAATCGATCTTGATCCGCGGTCCATCAATGTCGATGGAGATATCTTTGGGTGCGGCTTCAACTTCGATATAGTCCTGATTCTCCGACGGCTCATACATAATCGTCAATATCTCCCTTTCCAATTCCTCCCCGGCCTGAAGTAAGATGACCGTTACTGCGTTCGCTCCCGCACTTAAATACACATTTTCACGAAAAACCCCATCCGCTGATAACTCGACCTGGTCCCCATTTACCGTAACGCCAAGCTCCAGCTGCTCATCATAATTCGCCACAAACCCGGCAACTTCGATGACAGGAATGTCCACGATCGTCTGGTCTTCCGTTAACAGCATGAGCTCGGGAAGCGCAGGCTCCGGATCGGGATCAGGATCAGGTTCTGGCTCTGGATCGGCGGCTGGGGGAGGCTCTGGAGCAGGCTCCGGGTCCGGATCAGGCGTTACCGGTATAAAATCTGCCGCTGTCACTTCCACCCCCGCACGCATCAGCTTCACCTGATCCCCGAGGTGATACTCCTGAAAGAGCGCCGGTCGATATGCCGACTCGTCCCAAGCGCTCTGCCCTCCCGCCAACACAAGGTATCCTCCTTCTGGAATCGGGAGCATGCGCTCCGCATCCCAGGTTGTGGGAGGATCGTCCACGGGACCAACCACTTCCTGTACGACCCCTTCGGCATCAACGGTGAGCGCCGCTTGCCCTTCCGCAATCCACACCTCCGTCACAGGCCCATATGTGGCATCGGTTACGGTCGCCCCGCTGGTGAACAAGGCAAGATAATCCGCCTTTCCCTCGAATGAGCCAGCCGCAGCGTTAACGTCCGTGAATTCAAGCGCAATGCTCCCTTCGTCTTTCACAAACTGAACCGGTTCGCTTGAAGTCTCTTCCGCCTTCGGAAGTTTCTCCGGATCTGCGGCCGAGGAGGCGATGGGCATCCCCGGCCAAAACAACGCCGCCAGTATGGTGAGACAAATCACTTCGGCCATTCGCCTCTGCAACATACGTTTCATCCAGATGCCTCCTTTTGATCTGAGGATGGCTTATTTCGTAGACTGGAACCATTCGTTCGCCGCAGCCACCATGTCGGCTCCGCCTTCCGCTCTCCATTGCGCCAAGAATTGATCGTATTGCTCAATCGGCTTTGCCCCGGAAATAAACTGCAGCACATTGTCATCCAGCATCGTTGTCAGCTTCAGCAGATTTTTGGACACAGCTTCAATGGGCGGCGCCGTAGACATCGGATCAACGACAACCAGACCTTCTGCATTTTTCTGGAACGCTTCAAAATGCGCCTGAAGCACCGGATCCTTCCGCACGCGGGCTTGCCAATAAATCGGATATTTCTCTTCGTCCACGCCAGTCAGGAAGTTGCTCGCATTGTTTAACTGTTCATTAAAGATCGGGAGAATTGGATAATATTTGTCGTCCTTCACTTCATAGTGAACCCCTTCTTGACCCAGCGCGATGCCTTTGAATGTCTCCGGCTCCAGCTTCGCATTCAGGAATTCCATGGCCGCTTCTTTATTTTTGGAGGATTTCAAAATGCCGATGTACCAGGTCACATTTGCTTTTGCGCCAACGACGGCTTTTCCGTCTGGTCCTTTCAGATAAGGAATAATCGACGTCTTGGCCTCAGGGAAGTTCTTCTGCAGCGCCGCGATTGCAGATCCCGCATTCCACCAGGCCAGCTTATACATCGCTGCTTTGCCGCCAGAAAACTTCTCAATCGATTCTTGAGCGGTATTGAGCGGCGTTTCGGTGTCTAGTAATCCTTCTTTATACAGCTTGTTCATGAAGGTAATGTATTCTTTCATCTCCGGCTGCTCCGCCCGGTGAACCAGCTTGCCGTCGACTTCCTTCCAATCGGTAAGCACGCCAAAGGTAGATGCAATGTCGCCGTAGATGGAGTCCTTGCTCAGCGTCAGCGGGATGACATTTTTCTTCTCCTTGATCGTCTTAAGTACCGTATAGAGTTCATCGCGGTTCGTTGGGATGGACAAGCCCAGCTCATCCAGCCAATCCTGGCGAACGACCAGCTCTTCACCGATGCTCACACCCGCTCCCGTTTCGGGAATCCCGTAGATCTTGCCGTCGATCGTAGCACTGGCGAAGGACTCCGGCTTGATCGACTGCTTAATATAGTTGCCATGGGCCTCCAGCAGTTCATCCATCGGTTCGAGTGCCCCCGCCGAAGCCAGATTGTAGAATTGGGCGGCATTCAGCTTGGCGATGTCGTAATTTTCTTTGCTGGATACCATCAAGTTCAGCTTCTCATCAGCGTTCTCCGCCGGCAGCAATTCATATTCCACATGAAACCCGGTGCGTTCTTCGATGTATTTTGCGACGTATTCGGTCTTCGGATCAAACAGCCCGTATTGCATGATCATCCGCAAATCTGGTTTGTCCGTGCTTCCCCCGCTGTTACTGCCTTCTGTTGTTGATGTGTTGGTGTTTCCTCCCGATGGTTCAGTCGCAGCAGGCTCTGACGTTCCGCCTCCTCCGCCGCCGCAGCCGGACAGCACTAGGGCAAAGCCAAGGATGGCGGTAAGTACCGCTGACGTTTTTTTCATCTTTAAATTCATATATACCCTCCTTCAAATCGGTTGTTTTTGGGTTTCTACTGGGGTTCTACTGCAGCGGAGCTCATCACCTCCCTTCAGGTGTTAGCCTTAATCGAGCCATGTTGCTTCAACCTTTCACTGAACCCACCAGCACGCCTTTTACGAAGTATTTTTGCAAGAAAGGATATACGAGCAGAATCGGAATGGTCGCCAGCAAGATGGAGGAAGCTTGAATCGACTGCGGGGTGGTGTTAATCGCTGCATCGATGTTATCCTTCAGGAAATCCCCGCTGGAGGAAACGAGCAGCTCCTTCAAATACAGCTGCATCGGCTTAATAGCCGGATCACTGATGTATATCATGGCCGTGAAATAGTCGTTCCAGAACGCTACGGCAAAAAACAAACCAATCGTCGCCAGCACCGGCAGCGACAAGGGGAGCATGACCGACATGAGGATTCGGATATTCCCCGCCCCGTCCAGTTTGGCCGATTCCTCCAGTTCTTCCGGGAGGCCTTCAAAGTAGTTTTTTATGATCAGCATGTTGTAGACGTTTACCATCGCCGGGAGGAACAAGACCGGGAAGGAGTTGACCAGGTTCAGGTTCTGCATCAGCAGATAGGTGGGAATTAACCCGCCGCTGAACAACATGGTAAAAACGAAAATCAACAAGATCCCTTTTCGTCCGCGCAGCCGTACTTTAGACAAGGGATAAGCCGTGAGCGTCGTCAGAAACAAACTGCATGCCGTTCCGATCACCGTCAGGGCGATGGATACCTTCAGCGAATTGAGGAACATGGAGTCTTGAAGCACATAGTGATATGTCTCAAATTGCAGTCCTACCGGAAGCAACCCCACCCTTCCTGAGATTACGGCGCTTTCGCTGCTCAAGGACTTGGCAAGCAAATTGACGAACGGAAGCAATGTTGTCAGCCCTAGCAGAATAAAGAAGACGTAATTGAAAACGGTAAAGCATTTTTCGGAAAACGAGGTTTTGATCACTCCGCGCGGCTGCAATCCTTCCAAGGCTTGTTTATGATCCATGTATGAGCTCCCCCTTTCCTACCAAATCCCGCGCTGTAAATATTTGCGGCTGGCTGCGTTCCCTGCAATGACCAAGGTGAAGGAGATTACGGCCTCAAACAGTCCCACCGCTGTGGAAAAGCTGTAATCCTGGCTGCCCAACCCGCGGCGGTACACATACGTGCCGATGACGTCTGACACCTGATAGACGACGGGATTGTACATCACCAAGATCTGTTCCGTTCCGGCTTCCAGCACGCTGCCGAGCCGCAGGATAAACATCAGGATGATGACCGGCGCGATCCCCGGCAAAGTAATATGCCACAGCTGCTTCCATCTCCCGGCTCCATCCATCCTTGCCGCTTCATAGAGCATGGGATCGATGGTGGTGAACGCCGCCAGGTAGACGATCGTACTCCAGCCGGTTTCCTTCCAGCCCGCCGAAGTGATCAGGACGCTGCGAAACACGCTGTTGTCCAGAAAGAACGCGATCGGCTCCATCCCCATCGCGGTGAGCGCTTTGTTAACGATCCCGCCGTTTGTTGATAGTAAATCCATAAACAATCCGCCAACGATAACCCAAGACAGGAAATGAGGCAGATAGATCACGGTTTGCACCGTCCGTTTGAAGATCATATTCCGCATCTCATTGAGCATCAGCGCAACCACGATCGGTAACGGAAACAAAATAACGATCTTCAGAAAACTGATGATGACCGTATTTCTAAACACTTGGGCAAAGTCCGGCGACGTAAACAGCCGCTCGAAATGCTTCCACCCCACCCAAGGGCTGTCCGCAAATCCGGTGAAAATATTAAAATCCTTGAAGGCAATCGTAATTCCGTACATCGGTGTATACTTGAACAGCAAGATGAATAAAATGCCCGGCACGAGCATGAGATAGAGATCCCATTCCTTCCGGATGTCGAGTCCCAGCCGCCTCCAATAGCTTCGTTTCACTTGAGGTGTTTTTTGGGATTGAGCTGATTCTGCCACGGTTCTGGTCTTTAATTGCATCCGCTTGCCCCCTTTCGCACTTCATTGTCCCCTCGTTCATCTGTGACCATCTTGTGAACATATTGTAAAATCGGACCGCCTGGCTGAGTAGGAGAGACCAATTACTATTTGTGGTAAAATGATGGCTTCTCGGTTTTGACGGGCACAAAAAAAGAAGCCTTGCGGCTTCAATGATGGGTGTTGCTATGGTTATTTCACGGCTTGACCTAGGTTGTGCACAATGGCTTCGTATAGAAAATTGGCGAAATCTACATGACCATATTGGGCAAAATAGTTTGAACGATATCATGAACCGTTAATTATGGTTTCTTCGTCCCAAAAACCTTTGACTTCCTCCAGTATGTGATCCGCAGGCGTGATCGTTGCCTCGAAGATCGTTTTGCCTGTTTGTTTTAAGTAATACTGGATTAAATGATATCCGCAAGCGTAACCAGCGCAGTACGGCATATTGGCAGGTTGATAATTTTGCACCTTAGCGATTTCATCTCCATATAGATACGGCGTAATTTGATCGAATCCGGTAACCTGCAGCCGTTCTCTAAGTACCGGCTTGATGCGTTGATTTAGGGTTTCGGCTTCTGTTTTGGCTACCCAAGGTCCCAACCATTCTTCTCCAAATCGATACGTCGCAAAACTCTCAGCTAATCCCTCGCTTACAATAAGCTCGCCTAAATTAACATTGGGATTCCAACGAATAAATTGATATCTTACGTTATGGTTGCTTTCATGCGTCAGCGCCACCTTCATCCGAGGGACCGTGTACGCATTGGGCAGAAGCGTCCCCCAGATATAACCGGGAATGCCTCCAAATCCGCTGTATCCTTCGTTGATGACGAGGGAACGATTTTCCGGTTTTCCTAACTGGATCGTGAAGATGTAGTCGGATACAGGGAGGCGAATTCCATGCTCCACAAAAAGACATAAGCTTTCTCTGATGGCCTCCTCACATTCGCACCAAAAGGAATCCGACGAGATCCACTCGATCTCCGAAGAAATCTCCGGGGTAATCTCATCGGGGGATCGATGCATCATACTGTTAAACGTCACCACATCAAAACCATTCGGCTCTTGCGCTCGAAATGGAATCTGCTGTATTTTCCATTGTCCCATAAAGGGACCCATCATTTCGTTGCGGAACAATTCAAGCTTGTCCTCAGGCGCAGCTTGAGCGACTTTGCGATAAATATGATCGGAACGCAGCGTTGTAATGTTCATCATTCTCACTCCTAGTTCATTTACTTAGGGAGAATTATGAGCTATGACGTTACGTTAGAGTCAAGGCTGGTTTTCCGCCGTTCTATCAGGGGCTTATGTTGGGGGTTTGTGTCAGGTGATTCTGTCAAATGTTTGGTTCCGGCGTGTTGGCATACCCCCATGCGTGCTGATTGTGATTTCGCTAACGCTTGCCACAGCACCGCCAGGTAAGTTCGCCCCGTGCTCCGTACTCATCACTCGCTAACGCTTACCACGGCGCTTATTTCGCGAAAATCGGGGGAATTTCGATTCTAACGCTTACCAGAGAGCTTATTTACGGAAAATCGGCCCATTTCACGCACAAAACCGAGAAATAAGCTTCCTGATCAGCGTTAGATTGCAAACCACGCCGGAATTCCCCAATTAGCGTTGCTCACAAGCGTTAGAGAAACTGCGGGTGCAGGCCAGACTTGCAGCTGCAACGGTAGGCTCGATCTGTACTAATTTCCGGCCGTAGATCCGAAGCATCCCTCTGTTCAGTATACTCGCTCCGTCCTCTTTTCTGCCCCAGATGCGACACATTCAACTGCTAGGCAGGTCTTTCTCCGTGCACATTTCTCTCTAACGCTTGCCACGGCGCTTATTTCGCGAAAATCGGGGGAATTTCGATTCTAACGCTTACCAGAGAGCTTATTTACGGAAAATCGGCCCATTTCCCGCCGGGAATTGGGAAATAAGCTTCCTTATCAGCGTTAGAATTCATACGACGCCATAAATCCCTAAATAGCGTTGCTCACAAGCGTTAGAGCTGAAGCTGCGGCTGCCCAGGCAGACTTGCAGCTGCCACGGTAGGCTCGATCTGTGTCATCTCCGGCAGCACTAGTTGAGTCGGGCCAAACCGAAGCTGAGCCTGGACCTAAACCAAACCTATACCTATACCTATACCTATACCTATACCTACATTTATACCTGCACCACTGCCTATACCTTAACTACCCCTTACACTCCCCGGGATTCACTCCCCAGTACTTGCGGAACACCTTGGTGAAGTAGCTGACATCCCGGTAACCGACCGAACGCGCGGCATCATAGACCTTGTGCCCTTCCTGCAGCAACGCTTTGGCTCGCTCCATCTTGCGTTCGAGGACGTAATCCGAAAAGGCCACGCCCATCTCCTGCTTGAACAATCGGCTGAGGTAAGAGGAGTTGATGTACATGCGATCTGCCACCATATGCAGTGTCAGTTCCTGATCCATTTCCTCGTTCACCAGACGAAGGACCTCCTTCACCACCTGGTGGCTGCTTGCTTTCCGCTGCTCCTTCACATAGGCAACGATACGTTGCACGATTCTCGTTAGCAGCGTCCAGGTTTGCGTTTGAGTGCTCAGCAGACTCACGTTCTGGATATACTTCGCTTCGTCGCCAAGCACCTGCTTGGTCGTCCAGCCCCGCTTTTGAATTATCCGAGCAAACAAGCCAAGCACAAAAAGCACCGCTTCATGAAAATCGTCCGAGGATTCCATTCTCGAAACCAACGTATCCCATATCCCCTGTAAAGCCGCCATTGCCTTGGTCTCATCTGCGGTCTCCATCCCGATCTCGAGTTCCTTCTCCAGATGCGGTTCGATGGCAAAAGGCCGCACGATCTCCCCGTCAGTTTCTCGGTACGGAATGACTAAGTCATGTCCGTACACGACTCGCTCCTGGAGCACGTGGCAAGCCTGTCGGTACAAGTCAGACAATTGCTCCAACGGACCCACCGCCGCACAAAGTCCAGCACTGGCGGTCCGCTGCAGCACTTCTTTGGTTCGGGAGAGCAACTGGGACAAGTCCGCATTCATCCGCAGCAACGCCTCGCTCGCATCATCCTCCTGGCCAATCACATAAACCATCATCAGATTCATGTCCGAGTTGGCGGCAATCCACCAATTGGGTGGAGTTAACAGCTCTTTGGCGAGTAGCTGGAGCGTAAACTTCTGCATCTCCGTCGTTTCCCCCACCTCCGGGATAGGGTCCAGTTCCACCGCCGCAACCGCGATCCGATCCTCCCGGTGAAACGAAATGTGTAGTTCATGGCTTTTCGCCAGAATTTCCTCCCGTCCCATCTTGCCGGCCGCCCACTGAAGGAAGAACAGGTTTTGCAAATGCGGCAGGTTGGACAACCACTGCTTCTCTAAAGCAGTCTGCCGTCGCCATTCCTCAAGATCCTGCTGCAGCTGGCGCCGGGCATCCAAGACCGCTTCCAAGATCTCCGGCTCGCCCGCCGGCTTCAGTAAATATCGCGAAACCCCATGCTTAAGCGCAATCTGGGCAAATTCAAAGTTGTCGTGTCCGCTTAAAATAATGATTTTCATCAACCGGTTAAGCAAGCCCCGCCCTTTAAGCTCCCGCAATAGCTCCAATCCGTCCATGCCCGGCATTTGCACATCGATCAGCATAAGATCCGGCTTCTTGCGTTCCATAAGTCTGAGAGCGTCCAGACCGTTTGCTGCAGTACCAATCATGTCGATGCCGTGCGACTCCCACATGATGTTATAGGCTAGCGCTTGCCGCAGCCGGGGCTCGTCCTCCACGATCATCAGATTCATCCTGATCCTCCTTTAATGGAATCGATAACGTCACGGTCGTTCCTTCCCCCGGAGCGCTTTGTACGATAAGCCGTGCCTCCGGTCCATAATACAGCTTCATCCGGCTCAGCACATTCCGCAGGCCAAAGAGATCCTTCACCTGCTCCTCATCCTGCGAATAGGCCACAATCTTGCGGAGATCCATCCGGTCAAGCTCCTGTTGAATGTAACGAAGCCGCTCTTCCTCAATCCCCGGCCCATTATCCTCCACGCGGATGTGGAGTGTATGCTCCTGCTCCACCCAACTGGAGATGACCAAATAACCGTCCGCTTCTTTTCCCTCCATGCCATGGATGATGGCATTTTCCACGATCGGCTGCAGCAGCAACTTGAGCAACGGAATCCGCTTGCTTTGCTCCGAGATCCGATATTCCACTTGGAAATTGTCCATAAAACGAAGCTGCTGAATCCGCAGATAGTAATTCAAATGAGCGATACTCTCTTCGACCGTAAACTCCTGCCGACCTTTGTTCAGGCTCAATCGGAAAAAGCTGGAGAGATTCATCACCATTTCGCTGATTTCCTCTGCATCGTAATTCTTCGCCATCCAGTAAATCGAATCGAGCGTGTTATATAAAAAATGCGGGTTGATTTGCGATTGCAGAAACCGAAGTTCGGTTGTCTTCAGTCGCAGTTGCTGCTCATAATGGTCCTCGATCAAATGCTTCTGCACCAGCGCCATGCGATTGAAGGATTGAATGAGAAACCCAAATTCATCCTTCCGATTTGTGCTGACATGTGCGTTAAGCTCACCGTTACTCAAGCGCCTCATCCCCTTAGCCAATTTCAATACCGGGGAGGCAATTCCGCTGTAAACCACCCAAGATACGATAAGAGCCAAAATTAAACTCAACCCAATAATTGAAAAAGTAAACAGTCGCAGTTGATCCGTCTCCCGGTACAGCTCGCTTTTGGGCTGGACCAGCGTCAATTGCCAAGGTGAATAGGAAGAATCGATCGTAACGGTCATATCCTGATCCGGCAGATGCAAGGCCGAAGGCTTGCCCGCCTCCAGCAGTACTTCCCCCTTTTCATTTGACAGGACGATTCGGCTGTTCTCGGAAGGCAGCAGCGTTTTAATGATATTAAGTAATTTATTCTTGCTGAACGAGACGACCAGTAAATTGGCTTGCCGATTGCTGTTATACAAATCCATCGCCCGCAGCAGCGAAATGCTGTCGGAGTTCGTTAATTGCCCAAAGGTCACTTCATCCGTCACAGCATAATCAGCCTTAACATAAGAAATCCCTGTTCCATTACGGCGGGCGGTTTCCACAAACCACTCTTTTTGCGCGTCTCCTGCCAGTTGCTTGCCGCCGTAATGGGTGGAGATCAGCATGCCCGAGGCGGGATGGTAGACGGAAATTTGGGAGATATACCGGTTCACCGAGACCGAATTCGACAACTGCTCCAAAATCGAAGAGAACGCCAAGATGGATTGCGGCGAGAAGTCGCTGCCGCTTTCGTTCAACAACGCATTCATCGCAGGATCGCCGGCGATCAGCGTTGAAATCTCCTCGACGTTCTGAAACACCAGATCAAAATGATTCATCGCCGAGGAAAGAGCCGTTTCGGTCCGCTGTACCGCCTGGTTGTAGAGAATATCCCGTGATCGCTCCACCGCAAACAAACTGATCAAGACCAGCGGGAGCAAAATGAGGATAAAATATCCGGTCAGCCTGAATTGAATATGGTGTGAAAACCGGTTCATGATCCATCGAATCACCGTTCTCCCCCTTCCAAGCCCAGAGAATGGCCCATTCTTCTGCTCTCGCTCTCGTACCAACGATTCACTTCTTGCGTAATTTCACTTCCTCCTGCCGCCTTCCACTGCTCAACATACCGGTCGAACGCATCCAGCGGCTCGATACCCATAATAATTTTGACAAAAACGTCCTCTAAGCGATCCAGAATTTCGTTGTATTTTCCCATGGCAGGGGTCGGTATTCCGTAAAATGCATTTGGCATAATATTGCGGTGAATGGTCTGGATATTGTTGTACAAGTTGAAATCCCCCAGAGAATCCAGCCGCAGCTTAAACAACGTCTCATCAGGAACGTCCACCAAGGATTGATAGATCCCCCGGTACAGACTCTCGTCATGCAGTGCGAAGTCTGTAACGATCCGATCTCCGTCCTGGCGCCAAATTTCATTCTCAAAGCCAAGCTTTAGCGTTTTATAATCGCTGGCGATAAAGTCCAGCAGTTGAATAACCTCAGCCGCATGCGTGGAACTAGCTGGGATTACGTTGTATCCGCGAATAACATCGATCCCATATACCCCTTTGTCCCCCTTTGGTCCTGTCGGATATTCCAGGGGAATCCATCGAGCGTTCGGGTCTTGCTTCATATTGGCCGCTATCGGGCCGCGCGTATCGTACCAGGTTGCGGAGAAAAGCCCCACTTTTCCGTACTCGATCTTCTCAGACAAGTTCGTCTGAAGGTTTAACGGAAACTCCCGTTCCAGTAATCCTTCCTGATACAATCGGGCCAGGAAGCCCAGCGCTTCCTTTGTTTCCGGCAGGATATTGCCATACACCAATTTCCCGTCCCGCTCAAACCAGGTATCCAGCTGCGTTCCGAAGGCGCCAAAAAACGGCGAGGACCGTCCAAGGTTGGCCGTGAACGTCAAGCCTACGGTGTCCTGCAGGCCGTTGCCATCCGGGTCGTCTTGGGCAAAGGCACGAATGACCTCGTAATACTCATCAAGCGTTTCCGGCGGATCCAGGCCCAGCCGGTCCAACCAATCTTTTCGCGCATACATCAACTCGATGCCCGTCACTTCGTTTAAACTGGGAACGGCATAAATTTTGCCGCCATATTTCACACGGTCCCATACTTCAGGGGGGATTTTTGCTTTCAGGTGGGGGCCGTACTGATCGATCAGATCGTCCAACGGAAGGAGCGCTCCTTGCTTGACATAATTGTCGAACCATACGGGTTCATAAGCATGCAGCATGTCGGGGAGATTCCCCGAGGACATGATGACATCCAATTTCTCATTATAGACTTCGGTGGGGGGCGTATTGACCTGGATGTCCAAGCCGGTTTGCTCTTCGATATAGCTCAAATAGCGGTTATCGTTCTCGTCCATGCCTTCGGGGAAGGTCATACCGAGGTTGGAAATGACGATTTGAATTTCAGGACGAACCCGCCCATCGCCAGACGGGGAGGGACTTTTGGAAGGATTGAAGCTGCATCCCGTGACACTGATGGACAGCATGAGGATTAAAGGAAGCAAGCAAGCGGCCCAATGGAAGGGACGGATTCGTAATCTTGTTGTTTTCGGTTCCCGTTTACAGCGTGTATTGGCCTGATTCATCGACATGTCACTACCACTCCCTTCATCTGGTTCGTGAACGCTGACTTGATCAATACAACCGGTTCTTATAGCTGTCCTGCAACGATTGCTGAATTTCCTGCTCCGCATAGCACATGGATTTCCTGTTTAGAGCGGACGGTATCTTGAAATATCATTGGATTCATAGGTGTCCTCCCTGTTCTGTAATCCCTGGGCTTGTTTTCTCTCTTAACGAAATTATACACACCGGGATGCGGAGAAATTGTCGAAAGTTGAAAATTAAAATTTTTGGAGGTAAATCATTTTAGTTCATGTTAGATTCAGGAGGAAGTGATAATTCCTAAATTTTTAAGGAGGGAAATACCTTGGAATTCAAAGTCGAAAAGCTACCCCGGTATCGCTTCGCTTATGTACGTCAGGTGGGTCCGTATGGTCCCGGTAACATTCAAGCGATGGAGAGAATGAAACGTTGGGGTGCGGAGAGGAACTTGCTCAATCATTCTGCCATCCTGCTTGGTATCCCTTGGGATAACCCGGAGACCACGCCACCGCAGAACTGCCGTTATGATGCTTGTCTTGTCATTTCGCAGGATGAAACCCTAGATGATGATACTGTCCACATCGGCGAGATTTCCGGAGGAGACTACTTGGTGTGTACGATTAAGCACACGGCTCAGGCCATGCAGCAAGCATGGGCCGAACTGATGCCCACGCTTCAAGCCAAGGGCTATCAAATCGACGATCGGCCGATTTTGGAGAGATACACTGGGGAAATGCTGCTGAAGGAGTTTTGTGAAATTTGCGTGCCGATTACAAGTTTGAATTAAGGTAGATCCAAACTCAACCCGATCATGAATGTTGGTCGGGTTGAGGAAATAATCCCCTGCCAATGAGATTGGCTGTGATCGGCTTCTTTCCCACTTCCCGTGCCCAGACGGATAATTGACCGATAGGGTGAATCTCATGGGCGATCACATGCCGCATGACTTCGCCGTATGTATGGGCCTCTCGTTCCCCATCATCCGTGATGTCGATCATCACGCGGTCTTCCAGCTGCTCGTTCCATTCATATGCAAATGGGGAAACCTCAGCATGACAGCGATCAGAGAAAGCACGCACCTGGCGTAAACTGGAGACCTCTTCAAACGAAGGGATATGTACGGCTTTCTCCTGGATACCACCGCAGATCCAGCTATACTCAACAGCTACAAAATGATACAGCGTAGAAATAATGCACCCAAGACCTCCAGTGCGTTTGGCCATCAATTCTTTCTCACTCAACGCCCCACACCACTCGAACCAATCCTTGCGAACCTGCCAATATTTTCTATTGTTCATATAAAAACTAGATCACATGTACTGCTAGAACACGGCCTCGTTTAAACGGATGGGACAAGTTTTCTTTTTACGGTCGATTAAAGGAAGTGATCATTTAATATGAAAGTGCTTACATTAGTAGTAAAGATTCACAAATTTGTAACAGGAAGTGAGGGGTTAACGATGTTTCCAACACTTGCACAGCAAAAAAGTCGGTTGTTTAAGCTGTTCGCCGTTCTTTGCATCGCTTCTCTACTTCCGCTTTATCCGCTTGGCTCCCTACCAACGGTCTCAGCTGCTTCCCTCGTAACAATTGACACCCCTACCCATGGAGATGAAGTGGAAGTAGGAACGATCACGGTATCAGGGCAGTACACGGAGGCGTACAACATCGTCCTGATCGTCAATGGCACAGATCAATTGCCAACTCGAATCGACAGCGAACAAGGAGAAACCTCGGGCGTATGGTATGCTGAACTCGATACCAGCCGATATGATGGGGAGATTACGTTGCTGGCCAGAGGGACCCAAAGCACGACCCGATACGGGGTATCCAGTCAGCCGATTAAGGTCCATGTCGATAATCCCCAGATTGCCAAACCTAACGTTACGATCACGAACCCGGTTGACGGGGCGAAGGTGAAAGGAAACTCCACTTCGATTCATGTCAGCGTCAATTCCAGAAATCGCATCCGATCCGTTGAAGTAAGGATTAATAGCGGGCCCTGGAAAACCGCGAAAAAGACTGGGAATGTCTATAAGTATACTTGGAAAATAAAAGGGCTCGGTGACAAAACCTCCAGTCTGGAAGCCCGAGCTATTGACGAATATGGCAATATCGGTCGGAGTATGACCGTCTATGCCTCAACAGGCAAAGGAACCCACGAGCCAATCACGTTGGAAAGACAAGACCGCGCGATGTGGATCTGGGAAAAAGCCGCCTACAACCTCTTTCTGAACCCCGGCTCGCGATCCGCACTCAAAGCCTTAGCCGACGACACGACAACGTTTGATTCGGACCCAATCACAACCTTCTATATCGGCGTGTTCCCTTACGGCGGGGCT